>CALXAQ010000025.1 GCA_944386335.1 uncultured Clostridia bacterium
AAATTTGGTATATACTACCATTTTTTACATTTTATGTCAATAGTTTTTTATAAATTTTATCTTTTTGCTAAAAAAATTATCACCTTTTTTCTTTTTATAAATTTTATTTATTGTCTCTCTTTAATTATTTTGATATTTTTATTATTTATATATCCTAGTTTTTCTAAAATTTATAAAAATAGTTATGCCTAGAGTCCCTATTTATGTAGACAATTTTCATAAATAGTAGTATAATATACTTATTAGGATGGTGAGTCCATCCTACAGTTACAAGAATTTTCTTTCAAAAAGGAGGACACTACTATGAAGAAAATGAAAATTTTGGTAACTTGTTGTTTAGTGCTTGCTCTTGCACTTTGTCCTATTACAGGAAATGCTGCAATGGAACGGCACCCGATAGAACCGTTGGTTTTGTCGGAAGATCCATCCATCGTTCCTTCCGAGAACAATCTGCTGCTTGGCCTTCTGCAGGAAGATATCCGCAGATATGAACTAGCTGGAGACAATACGCAGAGGGAAGAAGACCTCAAAAAACTCTGGTTACAAGCACATTTCGAGAAACTTTCTATCGAAGAAATCCTGCAAAGAATTCCTGAGATTGCAGAGGAACTCCTTGCTTGGCAAAGAGACGAAGTTTCCTGTTATATGAGCATGGATGATGCGAGTCTTACTCAAATAATTAAGGATTCCAATGTTTGTTATGAAGGGGTCTATCAAATTCTCCGTGCGTTAGGGATCAATGCTCCTTATCTCACATTGGAAGAAATGAGATTGTCTTGAGGTTCTATGGATAATATAGAAATGGGAAGCTTTCGCTTCCCATTTTTTATTTTAATATTTTTCTTGTATCTCTTTTATTTTATCATACTGTGTATTCAAAATTTCTAAAAATGGCTCTGCTATATTTGGATCAAATTGTGTACCTTCACATCTTTTAATTTCTGCTTTTACGTCCTCTAAAGGAATAGCATTACGGTAAGTTCTTTTGGATGTCATAGCATCAAATGTATCTGCTACTGCTGCTATTCTAGCAAAGTATGGAATCTCTTCTCCTTTTAATCTGCCAGGATATCCATTCCCATCATATCTTTCATGATGATGTTTTACAATAGGTAATATTTCCTGAAAAATAGTAGCATTTTGCAAAATATGTGCTCCTATCGTTGGATGATTTTTAATTTGTGAATATTCGTCATCCGTTAGCTTTGCTTCTTTTAGCAAGATACTATCTGGTATTCCAATCTTCCCAATGTCATGGAACAAACCGCCTATACGTAAGGTTTGTATATCGGTTTCATTAAGTCCTAATTTTTCTCCTATCAAAACAGAATATTCTGCTACTCTATCAGAATGCCCTCTTGTATATGGATCTTTTGCTTCTACGGTATAGCGAAGTGTTTCTATACTATCTAGATAAGCTTTTTCTAATTTTTCATAGGTATCTGACAATTCTTCATTCATTCTCTTAATTTCATTCATTTGTTCTATCGATTTCATACCTGATTCTATTAATAATAGAAGTTGATCAAATTTATCACTTTTTTCGCAATATCCTTGAATATCTAATCGGCGAATGGTTTCCAATGGTGGTGCCAAATCTTTATGCCCTGTCAACAATAAAATATATAGTTCTTTATCAAATTTTCTGATTTCTTCTACTACTTTATCTCCATGGATGGGTGACATGATAAAGTCTAAAATCATTAAATCAAAATGTTCGTCCTTTACACGTTGTATAGCTTCTAACGGGTCTGTGACACCTGTAAAATTATAACCAGAGCGTTTTAAAAAAATGGATAAAGAATCTATAATTCCTTCTTCATCGTCTACTGCAATGATTTTATAACCGTTAGAAGGCGCCTCTTGTACTCGTTTTCTCACACTATCACCTACTTTAAATTTTATTTCAATTTGTTTGTATTATATCGATATCTTACCAAAAAAGCAAGGAAAATGTCGAAACTTATTTAAAAACATATACAGCTAAAACCACTAAGTTGAGTACATTTCACAAAATTTTCATCTCTAGTTTATTTTCTATTTTTAGTTCTTTCCTCTCTCTGATAAATTTTATTTTACTAGCACCAGTAAATTTTTCTATGCTGTCATTGGAATTTGTATATGAAAGGCTGTTCCTTTTCCTGGTGTAGTCTCAACCGTAATATTTCCGTTAAAATGTGCTCTAATATTAGAGTATGACATAAACAGTCCAAGTCCTGTTCCATTTTTTCCTTTTGTTGTGATCATCTCTTTAAATAGTTTTTCTTCTACCTCTTTTGGAAGTCCACCTGCTTCATCTTTTATTGTGAATACAATATTTTCTCCCTCTTTATTTATAATAAAATGAATATCTTTATCTGTTTGCCCAGCATAAGCTTGTATACTATTAGAAATCATATTATTAATTACTTGTACCAAACTATTTACATTTCCTTTTAACACAGTGGCACTATCTACTTGCACAACTACTTTTAAATTAATTAAAGCATTCTTTAACTCATGTTTCATTAAAATATCTACACGTTTTACTAGTTCTTCTATTGTAAAAGAAACTGATTGCTCATCTGATAAAGTTACTGCTTGTCCTTTAACTGCTGTAATTACATCAGACATATATTCTGTATATTCTTTTATTTTTTCTATCCAGTTAGACATATCTTTTGCTATATCATGATGATCTTTTTCTGTTACTTCTGGGTCACCTATAGAACTATCGTATTCTAAGATTAAGTCGTGCAATCCTTCTGCTGCTCCACTAATGGACATAATTGGTGTTTTTAAGTTATGTGCAATTCCTCCAATTAATTGTCCTAATGATGCTAAACGTTCTTTTTCCATTAACATCTCTTGTTTATTTTGGATGGTTTTCATATCCAAAATATGTTGTGTTGTATCTTTAAACAAAATTAATGTGCCTAAAAGACTTTTATCTGAAATGATCGCATTTATCTCTATAATAAAATATTTTTCAATTTTCTCAGCATATTTCTCAAATCGAAAAGTTTGTGTGGTTGTAGCAACTTTTTTCAAAACCTCTTTTAATGTATCTTCCTGAATATTTAAAAAATTATCTTTTTTTATAATATCAAAAATATTCTCATTTCTTAAATTTCCTATATGAAATGTATTTAAAAATGTTTGGTTAAAATCAATAATGACATTTTCATCACTTAATACAATATAGCTGTCTGATATTCTATCTACTATTTTTTGCAGAGCAATTGGTGTTGCTCTTAAAAATTGAAATTTAAAAATTGCAAGGCTATAAAATAAGACCGTAGCTGAAAAGGATAGTGGTTGCATATATACAGGCATTGGTACTCCAAACATTCCTAGAAAGTTAATTACCAATGGTACAATGGTACCTAAGATAATTAAAATGGATTGTTTGGAGAAAAAGCCTGAGTTTTTTATCGAATATTTTAAAAAGTATAAAATACCTATAAAGTATAATATAAAGGTATAAACGGAGTGTATCGTAAAATAGGGACCCCAAACAGTTTCTCCTACTCTAATACTATAACTTTCTACAAATAAATGATGGTAGTCATTGGTAAGTGCTAATAATAAAGAACAAGCTGGTATGATAAATGGTAATACATAAGTCCATTTGAATTTGATTTTTGTTTGGCTAAATATTTTTCCCAGAAAATAAAAGCTAACTGATGAAAAGAAAGCACCAAACGCTGACAATTTTTCAAAGAAAAATGGATCTATGGAAGTGTTTTGCATTAATATTTGTAATATTAAACAAAAAGTCCACTCCGCTAGACATAGTATAAATAAGTTGAAAGCTACTCTAATTTGTCCTTTTTTTTGTTTGGATATGAAAAATAGTAACACCAATAGTAATACTTCTGTAAAAATGAGACAATATAAATATGGTATATATAACACTCTCGTTTCCCCCTTTATGAAATTAATTTTAATTCTCTTAAATACGCAATATATTTTTCTATATATGTTTTTTTAATGGTTGGCCACTCAAAACCTACTTTTTGGAAAAAAGCAATGGAATCTTCTTGTGTAATTTGAATATGAGAAGTATATTCTATTCGTTTATCCGTTGTCAAGTCATTTACAATTCCAGAAATTTTTGATTTTTGCTCTTTATTTTTAAGCATTTTTGTCATTTGTCTTGCGAATTCTTTTTCTGTAACAATTTTCATATAAATACCTAATTCTTTTATATAATTCATAAAATCAATCATATCTAAATGATGATAATTGTATATGTGATAAATCGGCTGTGACGGATTTTTATTTTGTAATACGGTAATGATGGCATCTCCACAACTATCTACTGGTGTAAATTCTAAATATTGTCCTAATAAATTTTGTGGTAACATATGTATATTTAAAAATGTAATTAATCGTACTAAAAATGCATTTTCATAAGGATTTATTTGAAAATATCCATCGCGTACTCGGTTTGTAATATTACCTAATCTTAATACTTGTGCATCTAATCCTTTTTGTATACAACTTTCTAAAACTATTTTTTCCGCTTCAAATTTACTACGCACATATACATTTTCTAAATTTTGCCCAACATATAAATTATGCTCTGAGAAGGAAATTTTCTCTTTACTTTCTTCTTTTTCTCCTACATTTGCCAAAGAATTACCTGACACACTAAGGGAAGATAGATGTAGAAGACGTTTATGATATTGCAAGCAGAATTGTATCATATTTTGTGTAGCATCTACATTAATCTCTTTAAATTTTTCGTAGTTTCCAAAATGCCTTACGTTGGCTGCAGCATTAATTACAGTAGAAACCTTTGTACTAATTTCTTCTAGTTCTTCTGTACTTAGTCCAAAGTTTTCTTTGGTAATACTTCCTGTTAAAATAAAGAAACGTGTATTTAAGTAAGCATCTAATTCTTCTTTAAAATAGAAATGTAATACTTCTAATAATCTTTCTTTTGCATTTCTTCCGTCTTTATCTCTTACAATACAATAAATATTTCCTTTATCTTTCTTTAAAAAACTATATAGAATATGAGCACCAACAAACCCATTTGCGCCAAGCAGCAATACATTATTATTTTTTTCTACTAGTATAGGCTTTTCTTCTTTTTTAGCAATATAGGAATGAATTTGGGAATAATCATAATCTGCCAAGTCTACTACTACTCTACTTTGCGTATTTCTACTAGCTAACTCATAAACCGTTGGATACTTGAATATATCTGCATAGGCAATGTCTATTTTTTTGGATAACAATTCTACTTTTAGTTTTATTGCTAGCAAAGAGTCCAATCCTATCTCAAAAAGATTATCATAAATACCAACTTTTGTAGATAGTAGTTTTTCTAATATTTGGCAAAAGATTTTTTGCTCTTTTGTTTTTGGTGGTACATAATTATTAGATTGAATATTTTGTATTTTATAATTTTCCAATGCTTTTGTATCTATTTTCCCATTAGCCGTTAATGGCATTTTGCTAAGTGGAATAATATACCTTGGTATCATATATAATGGAAGATATTTTTGTAATTCCATTTTTATTTGTGATACATTTAAAAATATCTTTGCTGTGAAAAAAGCAGTTAAATATTCATTATTTTTTTCATTGTGGTATAATACTCTACAATTTGTAATTCCTGGAATCGCTAAGATACGATTTTCTATTTCAGATAATTCTATTCTCAAGCCATGCATTTTAATTTGAAAATCTTTTCTTCCAATATATACAATTTCACCTTTTTCGTTATATTTTGCCATGTCTCCAGAGTGATATAGTTTTCCTTCTCCAAATGGATTTGGTAGGAATACTTTTTTGGTAAGATCTTCTCTACCTATATATCCATACGATACTCCTACTCCTGCAATACATAATTCCCCAGGTACTCCCACTGGACATAAATTCTCGTCTTTATCACATATGTATATTTGTACATTTGGCAATGGCTTTCCTATCGTTATTTCATCTGGAGATGTAATTTCTTGGCAAGAACAGCAAGCAGTTGTTTCTGTAGGTCCATATTCATTGCAAATAGTAGCAGAAGTATATTTTCTTATTGTTTGATAGAAGTTTGCTGTTAATGCTTCTCCTCCTGTTTGTATACTTTTTAATATGTTTAAACTTTTCCTTGTATCTGTTGTTAATAATAATAAATTTAATTTTGACGGTGTAATTAATATAAATTCTATTTTATGTTTTAAAATAAATTCACTCATTGCTGTCGGCACTTTATGTTCCTCATAATTGGCTAAGAACAATGTTTTTCCACTCAATAACGGTACAAAAATTTCTACAGCAAACATATCAAACGATACGGCACAAATGCTAGCAAAATGTTCAAAATCTTTTACATGTATACGTTCCCCAAATCCATATACTAAGTTTAACATTCCCTTTCTATGTAATAATGTCCCTTTTGGCGTTCCTGTGGAACCTGATGTAAATACTACAGATAAAGGGCTAGTATTCTCTACTAAAACTGGTGCAAAGTCTTTTGGAAGCTCTGTAACATGCATATCTGGTATACTAGTAAGCATGTATACGCAATTTGTAATTTGCAGCATATCATGGATACGGTCTTCTGGTAGTTCTGGGTCTATTAGTAAGTATGCTGCTCCTGCTTTTAAAATACCTAACATAGCAATTGGTATACCTGAAGAACGAGGCATTTTTATGGCTACTATATCTTCTGGTTTTATATTTTTTTTGATAAGGGAGTATGCCACTATATCAGAAAGTTCGTCTAATTTTTGATAAGTTATCTTCTTATTTTCGAAAACTAGTGCTACTTTACGAGGTGTCTTTTCTACCTGTTCTTTAAACACTTGGATGAATGGTTTCTTAAGGTCAAATTCTTGTTGTTTTGAATTAAACTCTTCACAAATTTGTGTTTTTTCGTATGACATTAACATATCTATTTTTCCAATTGGCATTTGTATATTTGCTAATACCTCATTCAATATTTGTACATAATGAGATAGGATGCCTTGTGCAAAACTTTCTGAAAATAGTTCTGTACAATATTCTAATTTGCACATTAAATTATGCTCTGTTGGTGTTATTTCTAAAGAAAAGTCAAATTTAGCGATATGTGGATCTGGCTCATAATAGCTAGCCATTCTTTCTTTAAAATGGATTTGTGCTTCTCCATCATTTTGATAGACAAACATAGTATCAAATAGTGGAGATCGATTGGCAACTCTTTTTATATTCAAATTTTCTATTAACTCATCAAATGGATAATCTTGATGGGAAAAACATTCCAAAAGATGCTGTGTCATTCGTTTTAAAAATTCCTCAAAGGTTTCTTTTCCTTGTATGTTCTGACGTATAGCAAGAGTATTAACAAACATTCCTATCATGTTTTCTGTATCTTTTTGTTCTCTTCCTACAATAGGAGAACCCACTACAATATCTTCATTATTGGTATACTTATATAACAATATATAATAGATGCTCATTAAAAAAATATAGGGTGTAGTATTGTATTTTTTGCAAATTTGATAAACCTGTGAGGTAACCTCTTCTTCCAATACAGTACTTATTTTTTCTCCTTTATACGAACGTACTTGTCCTCTTGGATGAGTAGTAGGCATATCAAGTACTGGGATACTTTTTTGGAATTGATTAATCCAAAATGATTTGCTATTGGCAAAGGAAGTGGTTTTACGGTAATGCTCTTCCCATACAGCATAATCTAAGTAGTCTATTTCTGGCGAATTTCCTATTTCTTCTCCGTTATATAATCTGCATAATTCATCCATAAAAATCCCCATAGAAGTACCATCGCAAATAATATGATGCATGTCTAATAACAATAGAGTTTTTCCATTATCAAATATAATTAGTTTTTCTCGCATTAACGGTGCTTTCTCTAAATCGAATGGTTTTAAGAAATCGTTAAAAATACTATCTAAGTCGGAATAAGGTAATGTGGATACGGATAAATGAAATTCTTCTATTTTGTCGATTGTTTTTTGTACAACTTCTCCTTCTTCTACTACAAAATAAGTTCTGAATGCTACATGCCTATTTAAAATAGTATGGATGGCTTTTTCCAACTGTGCAATGTCTGGCTTTTCGTTAAACAAAATACCACCTGGCATATTATAGGTAATAGAATTTTCCCCTTCGATATGGGTTGTATAATAAATTCTTTTTTGTGCAGAAGACATAGGATAAGAATTCCTAATTGGTGCTTTTTCTATTTTCTGCTCTGTAGTTGTTTCTATTTTTGTTTGCGTATCTATATATTCTGCTAGTTTTTCAATGGTTGGATATGTAAATATATCTTTTACTGCTAATTTTACGGAAAATGTAGTGTATATTTCGGATATTAGACGAAGAGAACATAGAGAATCCCCTCCCAGTTCAAAAAAGTTACTCGTTACACTAATCTTTTCTAATTTTAATAATTTCTCCCAGATTTTTTTTAGTTTTTTTTCTGTTTGTGTAGTTGCTTCTATAAAGTCCTGTTCCACTACAGAAATAGGTGGCAATTTTTTGATATCTACTTTTCCGTTTAGGTTTAGTGGTATTTCTTCTATAAAAATAATATGAGAAGGTATCATATAATATGGTAATGCTTTTTGTAGTTCTTCTTTTATTTTATCGTCAGAAATTTTTTGTTTTGTTACAACATAAGAACAAATACAATCTATTTGATTTACTTTTTGGATAATAGAAACTGCATTTGTTATATTTTTTATTCCTTTGATGCGATTATCTATTTCGCTTAGTTCTATACGTAATCCTCTTAGTTTTACTTGGAAGTCTTTTCTTCCTACATACTCTAATTCATAATTTTCATTTAGACGAGCTATATCTCCTGTTTTATATAGATTTCCTTTTCCAAAAGGATTTTTGACAAAAGCTCTTTTGGTATTTTCTATATTATTAACATAGCCTTTTCCTACACCATCTCCTGTAATACAAATTTCTCCTTCCATACCAATTGGCAACTGGTTTAAATCTCGATTACAAATATATACTTTTGTATTACACAAAGGGGTTCCTATACTAATTTGTGTAGATGTTATCTCTTTGGTAGTTGCACAAACTGTACATTCAGAAGGACCATATTCATTATAAATATGTGCTTTTGTACAGGAGTGCAAACGTTCATAAAGGGAAGGAGCAAAAACTTCTCCTCCTACCTGTATAATTTTTATATTTTTTAAGGCTTGTTTTGTTTCTTCTTCTGCTAATAAAAGTTCCAATTTAGAAGGAGTGGCAAGCATTAAATCTACTTTTTGTTTTTCTATTAATTGTTTCATAAAAACAGGTATCTTTTGTTCTTCTTCATTGGCAAGAACAATGGTTTTTCCTGAAAATAGGGCAACTAGTGTTTCTACTAAAAATATATCAAAAGCTACGGAACTAGCACATAAAAATCGTTCACAAATGTCAATATTTAATTTTTTATGGTAACTTAGTAGCATATTTAAAAAGCCCTTTTTGGAAAGAAATGTTCCCTTTGGTACCCCTGTTGAACCAGAAGTATAAATCACGCAAAAAGTATCTGTACTTTTATTTTTTACATGTACTAAATCTGGAATCTCCGCAAAATCAAACGTGTCTATTTGTAACAAATTAGGAAAAGCTACTTTTTGCAAGCTTGTTTGTGTAATTAGTAATGGTGAATCGCTATTTTCTAACATAAAATTGATTCTTTCTGTTGGCAAGGATGGATCAATCAATAAATAGCCAGTTCCTGCCTTTAAGCAGCCAAGTATTGCTACGATTAATGAAAAACCTCTATTTAATAAAATACCCACTATTTGGTTTGATCTAATTCCATTTGCCTGCAAATAAGCTGCTATATTATTAGATTGTTGTTCTAATTGTTGATAAGTAAGACTTTGATTTTCAAAAATAACAGCTTCTTTATTTGGATTTTTTTGTACCCATAGTCGAAATAAATCTTCAATAGATATGCTATCATCATACTCTTCTTGTGTGTTGTTAAAATGCTCTTCTATCTCTTTTTCTTCTTCTTTTGTTAATACTGCTATTTGTTTTAATTCTTGGTTTGGATTATCTAATACTTGCTCTATCATATATAAAATTCTCTGATGGATTTTTTCTATTTCTTCTTCTTGGAAACATTCTACATTATAGTCATAATATATTTCCAAACTACCGTTATTATCCATATCATAAAAATGGATTTCTAAAGATTCTAAAATATGTCCATTGAATAGCCATTCTGTAGAATAGGAAACCGTTGCATTTTTTTGGTTATCTCTTGCATTTTGATAGGACACTGCTACATCATATAAATTATCTGTTATACCTTTTTCTTCTTTTACCATATTAGAAATATTTATATATGGATACTTTTGATGTCTAAAAATAGCCATTTGATTACTTGCCACTTCTAAAAGGTAAGATACAAATTCTATGTTGCTATTAATATTAAAATCAAAAGCATTTGTACTAATATACATTCCTGCTGTTTTTTTATCTTTCGCATTTAATCGATTTAAGACAGGTGTTCCAATCGCAAAATGAGACACATTATTTATTTTAGATAAATATAAAGAATAAATACTCATTAAAAAAGTATATAAAGAAACTTTTTGTTCTTTACAAACAGCATTTATTTTTTCAGAAAGTTGTAAAGGAAAATGAAAAATTTTTCTTTTTGCCAAAGTATGTCTAGTCTCTTTTTTATGACCTTTTATATAGGCAATTTCTATTTCATCTTTAAATTTTTCTTTCCAAAATGTTTCATCCTTTTTAAAACGTTCACTTTTTTGATACTCTTGCTCTGCTACAATATAATCTAAATAAGATGGATTTGGTGTAATTTCTATTTCTTCATTTTGCAATAGTTTTGCATAAATTTCCATCACTTCATCAATAAACAAACTCATTGTCCAAGCATCAGAAACAATATGATGAAAGGTAACATTTAGTCCCCCTGTTTTATCTGGAAAAGAAAATAAAGTAAAAGCATATAAAGGGGAATCAAAAAGAGTAAAGGGGATAGAGACCACCGTTTGGTTAAACTGGTCCCAATCTTCTTTACTCTTTAATTCTACTATTGGTATGGAAAACGGTTTATATTCTGTTAAATATTGTTTTGGTTCATTGTTTTCCATGGTAAGTTGCAAGCGAAGTGCATCATTTTTTTGAATATATTTATTTAAAGCTTCTTCTAATAAAGAAAAATTTACAACATCTTTGATAATAATATTACCGCTAACATTATTTAGTGGTGTCTCTTCACTAAATTGTTCCGTTAACCATATTGCTTTTTGTGGATTTGTTAAATCATACAGTTTTTTCTCCATTTTTCAACATTCTTTCCTTTCTTAGTCATTTTAATGAGTAAATTATACACGAATAAGGAAAGAAAATCAATTATTTTGTCTAAAAACCTGGAAAAAATAGTAAGTTTGTATGTCCCACTAATATCAGGGATAAGTGGGATATTTATTGAAATGTTATATTTTTTATGCCCACTTGTTGATTCCACATTCCCCTTGTTACTATTCTAAATGAACTATTTCCACTAACATCATAACTCTTAGAACATGCATCTATAATGGCTTGGTTACTAACTCCATTATCCCATGCATTTCCTCCTCTTTCGAAAATACAATTACCATCTATATATAGTGCCACGTAGCTATAAGCCCAATTCACAGAATAAGATGTGTCTATTCCACCTAATATAACTGTGTTTACATTTGTTACATTATAAGTCACATCACTATAACTATAGCAATCACTACTTCCATAGCTATATTGAGACATAATAGACACTCCACTTGTTCTTCCCACATTATATCCATTATTATAACTATTGTTGACGTCTGTTCCATTTCCTGTTATCTTTTGTCCATTTACCCATGCTGTTACTCCGTTAGATAAATTGTTTGCTGTTGCTGTGGCTTGTGTTTGACTTGCTAAACTATTAGCAGTTATTTTTCCGCTTCCATTATGATATCCTTCTGGTATAACATAGCTTTTCCCACAATTTAATGTTGCACTTATTTCTCCATTGTTTGCCATCGTTCCCGTTACTAATTTCCCTTTACTATAGGCTTTATAATCTTTTAAAATATGGCTTGCATCTGCATTGGTCTGCCCTAATTGTGTACCTAAATCTCCCCATTGGTTTTGTAAATCCTTAATTGTATCTTCTTGTTCTTTAATTTGTCCTTTTAATTCTTCTACTTGTTTTTGCAATAATTCTATCATCTGATCTTTCTTGGCGTCTTCTTCGTCCTCTGTATGGATTCCTTCTTGGTCCATTTCCCAATATAGCTGATTTAATTGTTCTTGCTCTTCTTGACCTGCATAAATAATATTTTCTCTTGCTTGTTTTGCCTTAGTTATAATTCCATTATCTCCTATTAATGTATTAATACTGACTCCTGCTAAAATAATTAAGATAGTAATTGTTACTACTAACGCTATTAAGGTAATTCCTAATTGTTTTTTCATATCCTCTTTCTTTTTTTACCTCCTTTAATTTTATTGTATATTACCCTTTGATCAACATAAATATTTTTACATTAGTTTTATTTTCCTATTTTTCTTATTTGCTTTCAACTTATTTTATGTATTCTTGTTATCATATCATTAAAAATGTCCCACTAATATTAGGGATAAGTGGGACATTTTTTCATAAAAATTTTAAAAAACATTGCAACATTGCTTATTATATGGTATTTTAGAAAAAAACGGAGGGAGATGTATAGGAAATGCAAAGACTTCCAAATCAAGTATATGAAGCAAGAAAACTTCGCGATTTTAAAGATTTATTATCTCAAACAGTAAAGAAGTATCCTAATAGCATTGCTTATCAATACAAAAGATGGAAAAATGCTGAAGATTTTGACTATATTACAAAAAGTTATGAAGAATTTCAAAATGATGTTCAAGCCCTTAGTACTAGCTTGTTACAACTTGGTTTAGAAAACAAAAAAATCGCCTTAATTGCAGACAACCGTTATGAATGGTGTACTACTTATTTAGCTGTAACTACTGGAAATATGGTTATTGTACCCTTAGATAAGGCTCTTCCTAATAGGGAAATTGAATCTCTTATTCAAAGAAGTGAAGCAGATGCTGTTATTTTTGAAAAAAAATATTTAGAAGAATTTCAAAAAATAAGGAAAGAAAAAATAGGCAATTTACAATATTTGATTTGTATGGACAATATAAAGGATTCCTCTATTTTAGACTATCAGCAACTACTGCTAAAAGGTGCTATTGCTTTAAAAGAAGGAAGCACAATTTATAATACTAGAATAATCAATCCCCAAAAAATGTCTATTATGCTTTTTACTTCTGGAACTACTAGCGAGGCAAAAGCTGTTATGCTTTCTCAATATAATATTTGCGAAAATATCAGAGCTGTCGCCTCTTATGTGCAAATGTTTGAGTCCGATGTACTACTTTCCTTTTTGCCTCTTCATCATACTTTTGAATGTACTATTACTTTTTTATATGGAATTTATTTTGGAGTTACAGTTGCATTTTGTGATGGTTTAAAATATATTGCACAAAATTTAAAAGAATATGGTGTTACTGTATTTGTTGCCGTTCCTCTTGTACTAGAAAACATGTATAAAAAAATTCAAAAGGAGATAGAAAAGTCTGGAAAAACTCCTTTAATAGAAACTATTAAAAAAGTAAGTAAACGTCTTTTAAAATGGCATATAGATTTAAGAAAATTTTTATTTAAACCTGTTTTAAAAAAATTTGATGAAAAACTTCGAGTTGTCTTTTATGGAGCTGCTCCTATGAATAAACAAACTATTTTAGGTTACAATGAAATGGGAATAGAACTTATTCAAGGTTATGGTTTAACAGAAACTTCTCCCGTTATCGCTTGTGAAACAGATAAAAGAAAAATGCCTGGTTCTGTCGGCTTTCCTCTTATCAATGTATCTGTAAAAATTGATGCTCCTAATGATGAAGGTATAGGAGAAATTGTTGTAAAAGGACCAAATGTAATGTCTGGCTACTATGAAAATGCTGTAGCAACACAAAAGGTTTTAAAAGATGGATGGTTTTATACTGGTGACTATGGTTATTTAGATGAACAAGGCTTTTTATATGTAACTGGCAGAAAAAATGATGTAATTGTTCTTCGTAACGGAAAAAACATCTATCCACAAGAGTTAGAATTTCTAATTAGCAAATTAGATTATGTGGATGAAGCTATGGTTTATGGAAAAGATAGAAAAAATGCAGATACTCTTATTTGTGCTAAAATAGTATACAACTCCGATAAAATGAAAGAATATTTTCCAAATAACCAAGAACAAGAATATACAGAAATTGTTTGGAATGATATTAAAAAAATAAATGAACAACTTCCTATTTTTAAGCACATTAAAGAAATTACTATTACAACAGAACCTTTAATCAAAACAACTACACAAAAAGTAAAGCGTTATCAAGAAATTCAAAAGGTAAAAAACGATTAGAAAATTCTAATCGTTTTTTATATTCCTTCATAACCATTTCTATCAATATCTTTTTATCTTTTGATAATAACTTTATTTAATTCTGCAGTATTACTAAATATATATAACTGCTTTTCTTTACTCCTTATTTGAAAATATACAAAAAGAATGAATGAAACATAAGTCAAGTGGGAAAAATAGGAAGAGAAATATAAATTTTAATAAACAAGAAAGGATAGGTGTCATGTATCATTTTAAAAAAGCTAGGAGACAACCTTTAAAAAATATATTTATTCTTTTTGGAATTATGCTCTTAACTGCCATTTTAAGTATTGGTTTATATATCCTTTATGATGGAATTGATATTGCCACCTATGATGGTCAAAATTCTTCTACCTTCAGTAATTCTACTGCTATAAAAACTGCTCAAACAATAGAAAAAGTAAAAGAACAAAGTGTGCAAATTGCAGATATGGTAGAAGAAGTTACTCCTTGTGTAGTAGGTATTTCTAAAATAAAAAATGCTGGAAATACCATCTTTTTAGAAAACAGTGCTACTTCTTTAGGTCTTGGAACTGGAGTAATTGTCTCTTCTGATGGTTACATTTTATCTAATGAACACGTTACGGGAAGTAAATATAGTAATTGTTATATCACATTAGAAGATGGAAGAACTTATACTGCCTCTGTATTATGGTCTGATTCTAATATAGATTTATCTATTAGTAAAATTAATGCTAAAAATCTTCCTTATGCTAGGCTAGGAGATTCTGATAATGTTCGTGTAGGCGAAATAGTTTACGCTATCGGAAATCCTATTGGTTTTGAATTTCAAAGAACAGTTACTTCTGGTATTATTAGTGCTTTAAATAGAACTGTACGAATTGACGAAAACGAAAAAAGTAGTTATATGGAAGATTTAATTCAAACAGATGCCACTATCAATCCTGGAAATAGTGGTGGCCCTCTCATTGCTACTGATGGCACTATGATAGGTATCACTTCTGTAAAAATTACTTCTGCAGAAGGAATTGGTTTTGCTGTTCCTATTAATGTAGTTAAGCCAATTATTGAACGTTATCAAAAAAATGGTAAATTTGAAGAAGCAAGTCTTGGCATTTTTGCTTATGATAAAAATGTAATTCCTTATGTAGATGCTAAACTAAATTTAACACAAGGAATTTATGTTGCTCAAATTTCTTTAGATTCTCCTGCTGCTAAAACAGGATTGCAAGTAGGTGATGTTATTTTAAAAATTGACGATTTAACTTTAAATAAAATGTGTGATTTACGTTGTTATATTTATACTAAATCTCCAGGAGATGAAGTAACTTTAACTGTATATAAAAACAAAAAACAACAGCAAATAAAAGTAACGCTTGGTCAAAAATAATATTGGAAAGGATGATAGTAATTATGGATATTTCTTATTGGTTAGACACAAAAGATAAAATACAATTTCCTTCTTTAGGAGAAAATAAAGAGACAAAAATTTGTATTATAGGTGGTGGTATGACTGGTCTTTCTACAGCTTATTATTTAACTAAATTAGGTTACCCTGTTATATTATTAGAAAAAGATAGAATTGGTGAACATACCAGTGGAAACACTACTGCTAAAATTACTAGTCAACATGGTCTGTTCTATGATTATTTATTGCAGTCTCTGGGAGAAAAACAAGCTTCTCAATATTATTTTGCCAATGAACAAGCCATCAGAAACATAGAAAATATTGTACAAAAAGAAAATATTTCTTGTCATTTTAAAAGACAAAACTCTTATGTTTTTACAGAAGCCGAAAAATCTGTAGAAAAAATAAAAAAAGAAATAAAAGCCGTAGAGAAAATCGGTGGTCACGCCAAGTTTGTAAAAGATTTGCCTATTCCAGTTTCTTGCAAAGGTGCTATTTGTTTTGAAAATCAAGCACAATTTCATCCTTACCTCTATATGCAGGGTCTAGCTAACTGTATTACAAATCAAGGTGGCCAAATCTATGAAAACTCGAAAGTATATGATTTAAAATCTAATAGGGATTTTTATGAAATAATAACAGAAAAAGCAAAAATACATGCCTCCATTGTTATTCTTTCTACACATTACCCTATTGTCAACTTTCCTGGTTTCTATTTTATGAAAATGTATCAAGAAGTTTCCTATCTAATTGCTTTTGAAACACAATATGCTAATTGGGAAGGTATGTATATTAATGATGAGCAACCAACTATCTCTCTTAGGAAAACGGAAAGCGGACTTGTTTTACTAGGAGGACAGGAGCATAAAACTGGTGAAAAGGTTCCATTAAAAGATCGCTATACTAATTTAGAGGTAAGAGCAAAAAATCTTTTTCCAGATGCTAAAGTTCATTACAAGTGGAATACAGAAGATTGCATCCCTTTAGATAAAATTCCTTATATTGGTGAATTTTCTAATCTAATGCCAAATGTTTATGTCGCAACTGGATATAAAAAATGGGGAATGACACATGCTAATATTGCTGCCAATATTATTACTGATAAGATACAAGGAAAAGAAAGTCCTTATGCAGACGTTTTTGATGCCACTAGATTAAAACCTATTAAAAATTACCAAGAATTAATACAGATGGGTAAACAAGTAGGAAAATCTTTTGTTTTAGATAAACTAAAAATGCCAAAAGAACTTTTAAAAGAATTGCAACCAGAGGAAGGCAAAATTTTAGAAATAGGTGGGCAAAAGGTGGGTGTTTATTGTGATAATCAAAGAAATTACCACTTTGTTAAGCCTGTTTGTTCTCATTTAGGTTGTGAACTTACTTGGAATCCTTTAGATAAAGTTTGGGATTGTCCTTGCCATGGTTCTCGCTTTTCTTACGACGGGGAATCTTTAGAGGCTCCCAGTATAAAACACTTAGAAAAAATAGAAGGAGGGGATATTTCATAGAATCTTATACCATTATTTATCAAGATGCAGGTATAAAAAAAAGGTAACTGTATCGGCAAATAAACTCATACCTGTATTATTGCAAAAAAGACGAAATTTTGAAATGGTAGAAGTAAAAAATGAAAAAATGGATACAATATTAAAAAAAGAAAAAGAAAAAATACTAGAAGATTGGAAAGATGTTAGTAATAAAAGAGATATTTTACACCTAATAGAAACAAAAATGATTGAACTCATTAAAAATGATTTTATGTTTGAAAGAGAATTTAGTGAAAGAATGACCAAAATACGAAAATTGGAAGAAGAATCTTTTTCTATTCAAGATTTTAAAGAGAAAGTGATTTCTATTTATTTAGAAGAATAAGATTAATCTATTCTTCTTTTTATATAATTATTTTTTTCATAGTATATAGCTATTGCTTTTCTACGCAAAATATGGTATTATGTAAATGTTGTACTAATAACTATATTTTTATAAGAAGGAGAAAATAGGATGAATAGTTATGTAGAACGCTTGTTAATATCTGATGATGTTTACAAAATGACTGGCTACTGTCAACTTATGACGGATCGGATGCTTGCTAACCCAAATGTAACAATTCTATGGTTGGGATATTGTAATCAAAATCTTATCTGCATTACACCAGATGAAGCTAAAATTCTTTTTGCACATAATCTACTTCAAAATGTAATACAAGATGAAAATAATATGCTTCGAATAAAAATACCTTCTTTAGATACTATTTTTTTCGAAGGAGCTATTGTTTGTGGAATTTTAGCACCATGTATCTTAAAAAAAGAGCGAAAAGGAATTATTCAATACATCAAAAAGATAGGAAATATTACTGAAACAATGGTTCCTGTTAAAATGCTTAGTGGTACAAAATCTCTTTATACTACTAAAACTGGTTCCTTTGAAATCTTTTTTAATTGGAATAATACTGTGTTGCAAAAAATTGATAAAAAATTGTTACATGATTTTTCAAAAAACTTCTTCTCTGATTATACTATTGAAATAAAACCAAATGGTATATTCGTAAAAAGTTTATCAGAATATGAAGTTTTTTCTGAAAAAGGAATTTTTCTTTTTAAGGATTACGATATGCAACTATTTTATCTTAATTCAAATTTTGATAAAATTCTTTTACTGCAAGCAGTTATGCAAAGAGATTGCATTCGAAACCCTCAATCTATCTTAAAAAATGTAAGATCTGCTAAAGATAAGAAGATCGTTATACCACAGAATGAACACAAACGCATTCATTTTGATCCATTTGGAAAGAAACAAATGAATTGTGGCATTCTGCATTATTCTGAAACACAAAATACCATTAGCTATCTGTATCAATTATCCACATCTTATTCTGAATATATACGTCAGCTTATGATAGATATATCAGAGGTTATGAAGGCAGAATATATAGATAATCTTGTATATATAATTTTTTCACCATATGAGCAAAATCTTCTTATTACTGTTAATAGCAAACATCTTTCTTCTTATGTGGAACGTGATTTTATCAGGCTAGATTATGCTATTACGCTCTTGAAAAAAGAAAAATCCTTTCATCCGTTATATTCATCTATTATTTCTTTGCTAGAAGCTGATTCTAGTGAACTTTTCAAGGAAGAATATTTTTCTTACTTAAAACTATTAAAGCATGCTCTTCCTAAAAAGTGGATGCTTTAAAATAGAACGAGTAGGCATGGAATTACCTACTCGTTCTATTTTTTTAAATTTTCATACTAAGTTTTACTTTTTGTCTTTCCTTATCAATATCTATTACTTTTACCTTTACAATATCCCCCACAGAAACAATATCTGACGGATTTTTCACAAAGTTTTCACTCATTTCGGAAATATGGACTAAACCATCATGCTTTACTCCCACATCTACAAATACTCCAAAATCTACAATATTTCGTACGGTTCCTGTTAAAATTTGTCCCTCTCTTAAATCTTCAAATTTGAATACATCGCTACGTAAAATTGGCTTCGGCATTTCTTCTCTCGGGTCTCTTCCTGGTTTTGCAAGTTCTTCTACAATGTCTTTTAATGTCATCTCCCCTACCTCTAAGTCTTTTGCTAATTTAGGGATAGAAAGGCTATGTAATTTTTGACGAATTTCTTTCATTTTTTCTTTATTGCTTAAATCTTTTGTCCTGTACCCTATGGATTGCAATACTTTTTCTGCTATTTCGTAGCTTTCTGGATGCACAGCTGTTACTTCTAATGGATTTTTTCCATCAAAAACTCGTATAAATCCTGCACATTGCTCATAAGCTACTTTTCCTAGTTTTGGCACTTTTAATAATTCTTTTCTTTCTTTTAATTTTCCATTTTCATCTCTATATTTTACGATATTGTTCGCAATGGTTTTATTAATTCCTGCTACATAGGAAAGTAGCGATGGTGTGGCTGTGTTTACATCTACGCCTACTTGGTTTACAGCATCTTCTACTACCCCTGTTAGGCTTTCTGATAAATTTTTCTGGTCTACATCATGTTGATATTGTCCTACGCCTATGGCTTTTGGCTCTATTTTTACTAATTCTGCTAGTGGATCCTGCAATCTTCTTGCAATGGATATGGCTCCTCTTAAAGATACATTAATATCTGGGTATTCCTCTGTTGCTAGTTTAGAGGCAGAGTATACGGATGCTCCCGCTTCTGACACAATGGTATAATGAAGCTCTTTTCCATATTTTTCTTTTACTTCTTTGATAACATCTGCCACAAATACTTCTGATTCTCTAGAAGCTGTTCCATTTCCTATGGCGAACATATCTACATCATATTTAGCAATCATAGGAATTAGCGTTTTTTTGGCTCCTCCTACATCATTTTGTGGCTCTGTTGGATAAATTGTGGTGGTATCTAATAACTTTCCTGTTTCGTCGATAACTGCTATTTTACATCCTGTTCGATAAGCTGGGTCAAATCCTATTACCGTAAGTCCTTTTAATGGTGCTCCTAATAATAATTGTTTTGCATTTTGCCCAAATACTTTAATAGCCTGCTCTTCTGCCTTCTCTGTTAAATCAGAACGAATTTCTCTTTCTATAGATGGCTCTATTAATCTCTTCCAACTATCCAATATGGTCTCTTCTAAAATTCCTGCAAACTGGGAATTTTTATCTTTTATGATATCCTTTTCTATGTAAGCTAGGATTTGTTCTTCTGGCTTTTCTATTTTTACTTTTAAAAATTCTTCTTTTTCTCCTCTATTGATGGCTAAAATTCTATGGCTAGGAATACGATTTAGTTTTTCAGAAAAGTCATAATACATTTCATAATTAGATTTTTCTTCTTTAGCTACTTTGGTTTCTATTTTCCCTTCTCTATAGCATAATCTCTTAATTTCTTTTCTATACTTTGGTTCGTCTGATATGATTTCTGCTATAATATCCTTTGCACCTGCCAAAGCCTCTTCTAAGGTTTCTATTCCCTTTTCTACATCTATGTATTCTTTTGCCACTTCTTCTATTGGCCTTTTTTCTAATTGCATATATATACTAGTAGCTAGTGGTTCTAAACCTTTCTCTTTTGCAATGGTTGCTCTCGTTCTTTTCTTTTGCTTATATGCCCTATAAATATCTTCTACTTCTGCTAGTGTTTTCGCAAGTGTTAAAGAAATAACAATGTCATCTGTTAATTTTCCTTGATTTTCTATGGATTTTTTTACTTCTTCTTTTCTTTCTTCTAAGTTTCTTAAATAGGTTAAACGTTCGCCTAATTCTCTTAAAACTTCATCAGAAAGTCCCCCTGTTGCCTCTTTTCTATATCTCGCAATAAAAGGAATAGTGTTTCCTTCGTCTATTAGGCGAACTGCCGCTTCTACCTGACTTACCTTTACGTTTAATTCCTCTGCGATTATTTTTGTAATATCCATTTTATCCACCCTTTCCTTTTATTCCTCTATTTTTATCTGCATTTTATTTTCTGAAATATGATTTCCATATAGCTCTCTCATTGTTTTTGCTAACTCTTCTGGTTCTATTTTTTCTTTTGATTTCACAAATAAATAATAAGAAACACCATATAGTACATAGTCTATTGTTTCTTGTTTTTGGAATCCTAATTTTTCGTAAAAACGGAATCGTCTTTGTATATTCTTTCGTTCTTCTTCCGTTTTTGCTTCTTTTTCTGTCTCTGCTTCCACAATCCATTGTTTTACCTGTGGAAAAGTCTCTTCCATTTCCTTTATCATTTTGCTTCCTATTCCACTGCTTCTATATTCTTCTTTTACCGCCAAATGGGTAATTAAAAGAATGTTATTTTTCTGTATCCATACCATATAGGCTTTTTCCCTATTTTCTTCTTCATAAGCATATAGAATAAGGCTTCCATCTTTTACATAGGCATAAAAGTCCTCTTCCTCTGGAATTTCATCTTCTTTAAAATCTTTTTCCATAAAAGAATAGATTTCTTTTGCTCTTTGGCTCTCTAGTTTTTTTATCACTTCTTTGCTCCCTTTTACTCTATTCCTAAGTAAGCATCGTAGGTTGTTTCTTTATCTACTATTTTATCCAAACGAATGTCAATAATACGGTTTGCTACGGTTTGCGTTAATTGGTGGTCATGAGAGGTAAATACAATGTTTCCTTTAAATTTTGTCATTGCCTCATTTAGTGCTGTAATACTCTCCATATCTAAGTGGTTGGTTGGCTCGTCCATAATTAAGAAATTAGCACCAGACAACATCATTTTGGATAAAACACATCTTACTTTTTCTCCTCCAGATAGCACTTTTATATTTTTTAGTGCTTCTTCACCGGAGAATAACATTCTTCCTAAAAAGCTTCTTACGTAGGTTTCATCTGGGTCTTTTGAATATTGTCTTAACCAATCTGTAATAGACATATCGTCTGTAAATAGATAATTATTATCTTTTGGGAAATAGGTAGAAGTAATGGTTGTTCCCCATTCTACTTCTCCCTCATCTGCCTCCATCTCTCCTGCTAATATTTGGAATAAAACAGTTTTTGCATTTTCGTTATCTGCTAAAATAGCAATTTTATCTCCTGGTTTTACAACAAAAGATACATTATCTAATATTTTTTCTTCTCCTATTGTTTTCGAAATATTCTTTACTTTTAAGATTTCTTTTCCTGGTTCTCTATCTGGTTTAAAATCTATGTAAGGATATCTTCTATTAGATGGTTTAATATCTTCTAACTCAATTTTCTCTAAAGATTTTTTTCTAGAAGTTGCTTGTTTGGATTTAGAAGCATTGGCACTAAATCTGGCAATAAAAGCTTGTAATTCTTTGATTTTTTCTTCTTTCTTTTTGTTGGCTTCTTTCATTTGTTTTTGCACTAATTGGCTAGATTCGTACCAGAAATCGTAATTTCCTGGATATACTTTAATTTGACCAAAGTCTACATCTGCAATATTAGTACAAACTTTATTTAAAAAGTATCTATCATGGGATACTACAATTACAGTATTTTCAAAATTAATTAAAAATTCTTCTAACCAATTAATGGTTTTTAAGTCTAAATCGTTGGTTGGCTCGTCTAATAAAAGGATATCTGGATTTCCAAACAAAGCCTGCGCAAGCAATACTTTTACTTTATCCTTTGCTTCTAGTTCACTCATTAATTTTGTATGATTTTGGGTGTCTATTCCTAGTTCATTTAATAATTGTGCAGCGTCTGTTTCTGCATTCCAACCATCTAACTCTGCAAATCTTTCTTCTAGTTTTGCTGCTTTCATACCATCTTCTTCTGAAAAGTCTGGTTTACTATAAATAGCTTCTTTTTCTTTCATAATTTGATACAATTCTTGATTTCCCATAATCACAGTATCCATTACAGTATATTCTTCAAATGCAAAGTGGTCTTGTTTTAATACAGATAATCTCTCACCTTTTTCTTTTGTTACTTCTCCTTTACTAGGTTCTAATTCTCCTGATAATATTTTTAGAAAAGTAGACTTACCTGCCCCATTTGCTCCAATAATACCATAGCAACAACCTTTATTAAATTTTATATTAACATCTTCAAATAATGTTCTTTTTCCAAAACGTACGGTTACACCTATTGCATTTAACAACGTTCTTACCTCCTCGTATTTTTATCATTGTGCTTTATTATACACAATTCAAGCATCTTTTTCAAGTATAAGAAATAAAATAGCTAGCAGTAACTTTTTTATTTAAAGATATTGTAGAGAAATACATACCTTCTCTATTCCAAACTGCATTAGGACAAAAAATACAAGGATTAAATGAAGCAAAATACTCTATTATTCCAACTATTTTAGTGGTTATTTTTGCTCTATACTTAACTTTTGGTATATCTTTTGATTTAAAATATTGTTCTATTGGTTTTTATTTACTATGGATTGGTGTAATTGCTTTAATTGCTTATGCAATCTTACATAGAAAAAATAATTCTTCCATAGGTAATATGCCTTAAAAAAACTAAAGGAAAAAGGAGTAAAAAAAATGACAAAAGTAAAATATATAATTATGATTATACTTGCAAGTATTCTATTATTAGTCCCAAATATTGTAAATGCGGCATCAGAACAAACATATAAAGATGAGGCACAAAATATAGAATGGAGTTATGAATTAGATGATAGTGATAATATTATAAATTTAAAATGTAAAACCACTAGCAAAACAGAAAAAGTTACAATTCCAGATAAAATAGATGGAAAAACAGTTATTTCACTAAAAGGTTCTTGGGATGGAGCATTTCAAAACTGTGCTGGTATAACAACTGTGCTGGTATAACAGAAGTAACAATACCAAGTACAATCACAACAATAGCTTCTTATGCTTTTTATAGTTGTACTGGTTTGAAAAGTATAGTAATCCCTGATAGTGTAACTAAAATTGAATTTAATGCTTTTAACAGTTGCTCTGGTTTAACATCTATAACCTTTTCTAAAAATCTTACTTCAATAGGAGATAGTGCTTTTATGGATTGTACTGGTTTAAAAAGTGTTACAATACCAGATAGTGTTACTTCAATAGAAAGTGGTGCTTTTAGAAATTGTAGTGGTATAAAAGAATTAATACTTTCAAACCATTTATCAAAAATAAGTGATAGAACATTTGAAAATTGTAGTGGCTTAAAATGTAATATTTAGTGAAGCTATAGAAGGCACAACAGTGCCAACGTTAACTATTAAATTTGGAGATGGAGAAAATATACAATTAACAGAAGGAACCGTTGCTGGTTCTTCAATTACATATATTTATACAGTAAAAAACACAGATAAAGGCGTAATGACAACAGTGGATTATAAAGGAGGAAATATTAAAGATGTTGCAGGTAATGTCGCCACATTAAGCTGTCCTGCTTTAGTAATTCAATACAGTAGCGGAGATTTTGTATATGCTAATGGAACTGCAACAAATCCAAACGATAGCGAAAACAACAATAATAATAATAGCAATGGAGGAACCAATAATGGTGATTCTAACAGTGGTGGTTCGAATAATAACAATTCTAACAATGGTGGTTCTACAAATAGTGGAAACAACGGAGGAAGTTTAAATGGAGATGATAAAACCACAGCCCCAGGTGTATTACCACAAACTGGTGAAAGCGCTATCATTGCTCTTGTTATTGTAAGTATTTCTATTTTAGGAATTGTTACTTTTATCCAAGTTCGTAAATTAAGGGGAATATAATAGAAAAAAAGGCTCATTTATCTAAAATGAGTCTTTTTTCTTTTAATCTTTATCATTAAATAATAATCTAATTGCCCATATTCCAGAAATACCTACTAAAATATAAACAATTCTACTAATAATAGACATATCTCCAAATAGAGTAGAAACTAGGTTAAAATTAAAAATTCCAATTAGTCCCCAGTTAATGGCACCAATAATTACTAGCACTAACGCTATTTTATCTATAATTTTCATTTTGCACAACATCCTTTCTTTTTTTAGTCTTATTTTATGCATTTTTTTAGGATTTATGCAAATAATATAATTAATCCATCATATTTTTCTTTTTTAGCCATAGCATAGCAATAATTCCCAAAAGTATAGAAAATAGTACAACAAGTAAAAAACCAAAAGAACTATTTTGCAAAGGAACTGGCACATTCATTCCCCAATAACTTGCTATCATTGTTGGAATTGCTAAAATAATGGTAATAGATGTCAAAAACTTCATAACCCCATTTAAATTATTAGAAATAATAGAAGCATAAGCATCCATAGTTCCATTTAAAATATCACTATAGATTTTTGCCATTTCTATTGCTTGCTTATTTTCAATAATAGCATCTTCTAAAATATCTTCATCTTCTTCATATAATTTTATCATCTTGCCTCTTAAAGTTTTTTCCATAACCACTTCATTAGATTTTAAAGAAGTAGTAAAATATACCAAACTTTTTTCTAAGCTAAGCATTTTTAATAACTCTCTATTTTTCAAAGAATTTTTTAATACATTTTCTGCTATTTCTGTTTCTTTATTTATTCTTTTTAAATAATGTAAGAATTCAGATGCATTTTTATAAAAAATTTGTAATAAAAGTCTACTTTTTTTATAAGTAATTATATCTCTCATTTTTTCTAAACTTTCAACAATTCTATTCTTTTTAATAGAAACTGTAATAAAATAATCATCTCTTACTATAATAATTCCCAAAGGCATGGTAGAATATTCTTCATTTCCTTTTTCTAACTCTATAATGGGTACATCTATAATAAATAAGACAGTTTGATCGTCTTCTTCCATATCTATTCTAGCTTTCTCTTCAAAATCTAATGCGTAACGAATAAAATTTTCTTGTATTCCTATTTGTGTACATACTTCTTGTATTTCTTCTTCTGTCGGGGCAACCATGTTAATCCAATTCCCTTTTTCATAGTTTCCTGTTTCTTCTGTTACATTCGTTTGCATATCTGTATGGTACATTTTTAGCATGTTTATCACCCCTTCTTTTTTATTATACCGTCTTTTATATTCTATTGCAATACTTCTTTTTCATATTTGACTGTTTATGTTGATTATGATATACTTTAAAAGTAATTTAATAGCTATATGCTATTTGCAATTTAGTTTTAAGTCCTGTAATGCAGGCAGAAAGGTTTATTTTATGCTTAAAGAAATGCGTCTTGAAAATGTAACCTATACTTTAAATGGTGTTCGTATTACATGTAGAGGTTTGCCAAACGGTAAATTTACCGTATCCATTCCTTCTAATGCAGCTGATGGTTTACGCCGTAGTGAGATTATAGACATCACTCGAAGTATTTTTAAGACCTTTAAGGAGAAAACTCAATTTTAAAGTTTTCTCCCCGCTTAAGCGGGTATTACAAACTTTTTAACACACTAAAAATAAGAAAAATGATAAACTTTTCATCAAAAAACCGCTATATCGCTTGATATAACGGTTTTTGTCTGGTGGGCAATCGGGGGTTCGAACCCCGGACCTTCTGATTAAGAGTCAGCTGCTCTACCAACTGAGCTAATCACCCATTTCCCTACAAACTGCTATTTATTATAATACGAGAAGGTAGTTCTTGTCAAGAGCTCCCTTCTCTATTTTTCTATTCTTCCATTATTGTATTTGTTTGTTCTACTATTTCTTGTGCTTCTGTACTTACTTTCGTCTCTACTTTTGTCCCTTTTCGAATAATCTTTTCTAATGCACTATAGGTATCATTAGATAATAATGTTCTTTCTACTATAATTCCATTATAAGAAACAATCTTATACGTTACACTTTTGGCTCCATTTGCACCATTTTGCTCTATTACAGTTGTTCCCTTGGGAATAGTACTATCTTCTATAGTATTTGTTGTATATGGAATTGTTTCTGTTACTGTATTCTGTATTGTTACTGTATATTCTTTTTCCTCTTGTATTCCTTTTATTTGTATATTAACTACACCATTTTTCACAGTTGATACCACTTTAATAGGATAAGTTCTTGTGTTTTTAAATTGAAAGTCAATCGTTCCCCACGAAACTGTAGCATCTCTTCCTGCTTCCACATAAGAAGTTAAAAATCTATGGTTAGAACGACTTACTATTTCTAAATTTGCATATAATACAGCATTATATAGTGTAGAGGATAATTGACAAATTCCTCCTCCTATTCCTTCTACCACTTTTCCTCCAGAATAAACAGCTGCTTCTTTATATCCTTCTGCGATAGTTCTCTCTCCTACAATTTTATTATAGGAAAAAATTTCACCTGGTAACACTACTGTTCCATCTATTTTTTTAGAAGCAATTTCTAAATTATTACTTCTATTTTTATTACTAGCATCATATCTAGTTGTAAACTCTCCTAATACAGTAGGAAAGGCTTCTTCTCCTAAGTTCTCTGTTGTTTTTTCTGGTACTGTAATGGTTAATGGAATTATATATTCTTCTTTATTCTCTTCTAGAATTTTTTGTGCTTCTTCAACAGAAATTGCAAAATCTATTCCATTTACATGTGGATATACCTGCACAGGATTTTGAGATACATATGCATTTTGTGGCTCTTTATATATTTCATCATGAATTTTTTGTAAATTAATTTTCTCTGGTTCCACTTCCTCTATTGGAATTTCAATCTCCTCTACTATCTCTCCTTGATAAGCCTGTCTTATTTTCTCTTTTAACTCTTGTTCTTTTATGCTTATTCCACTCTTTCCTTTTTTTATAACTAATTGATTTCCTTCAATATAGTAACTACTCTCTATTACTGCATTAGGTAATTTTGCACTAATTTCTTCTATTTTTTGATTTAATTTTTCCTCTTCTATTCGAAAAGTTAAGTCTATTTTTTTTCCTGTCAACATAGCAGAAATAATTGTATAATTATCCAGTAGAATATTTCCACTTCTACCTATTTTATATGCTTCGTCCACAGCTTTTTCAATATCTGTATATGGTTCGAATTGTTCTATTTTTATATTTTCTTCCATTTCTTGATATTTTAGTTTTATCTCTTTTTTAATTATTTCTTCATACCATTGTTGCATTTTATTGATTGCCTCTTGTTTAGTTAAATCAGCAACTTCTATATTTCCTATTTTTATGCCCCACATTATTTTATCATTTCCCATTTGCAACACTGCAAAAATAACAGAAAAAAAGAGAAAAAACATAACAACAGAACACAAAATTATGAAAATTCTTTTTTTGGATTTTTTATTTTTCTTCGTTTTTTCTTTTTTCATAGAAAAACCTCTCTTTATCATTATGTATATTTTCATCTTACCATATTATGCTAT
>CALXAQ010000026.1 GCA_944386335.1 uncultured Clostridia bacterium
GCTAGGATATACACTTTTTGAAAAAAAATACATACAATACCATATAAGTTTTACGAAACATATTGAATTTTTAGGCAAATAATTATATAATTCCATAATGAATTAACCATATCGCAAAAAGAATTCAAAAGGAGCGTGTTTTACTTGGCACATATAGAGGATTTAAAAAAATATAAAAAAATACATATGATCGGTATTGGCGGAGTTAGTATGAGTGGAATTGCAGAAATTTTAAAACATTGGGGATTTTCTATTACTGGCTCTGATTGTGCCGAATCTGAAACTACAGAAAAGCTAAAAAGGGATGGTGTTCCTGTAGTAATTGGTCATGATGCTTCTCTAGTATCTAAAGCTGATATCGTTGTGTATACAGCTGCCATTCAAGAAACAGATGTAGAATTAGTAAAAGCAAAAGAACTAGGTATCCCTACTATCGAAAGAGCAGATTTTCTTGGTATACTTACTAAAGCCTTTGATGATACTATTTGTATTTCTGGCACTCATGGAAAAACAACCACTACCTCTATGGTATCTATGTGTTTTTTAGAAGCTGGTTTAGATCCTTCTATCCAAGTAGGTGCTACTTTAAAAGCCATTGATGGTAACTATAGAATTGGAAATAGTGATTACTTTATTATTGAAGCTTGCGAATATGTGGAAAGTTTTTTAAAATTTTATCCTAAGTCTGAAATCATTTTGAATATTGACGATGATCATTTAGATTATTTTAAAAATATAGATAATATTTTTAAAGCCTTTATTAAATATGTAAAACTATTACCTAAAAATGGTTTATTAGTTATAAATGCAGATAATTCCTATTGTACACAACTTCATAAATATACAACTGCAAAGGTAGTTTCCTATGGAATAGATTCTGAAAAAGCAAACTACATTGCTCGAAATATTACTTTTGATAAAAATGGGTTTGCTCATTTTGATGTTTATCATAATAATTATTTTTATGCCTCTATTGTGCTATCTATTCCTGGCATGCATAATGTTTCTAATGCACTTGCTTGTATTGCTTTATGTGATTCTTATGGACTAGATAAAAACGATATAAAAGTTGCTCTTCGTAAATATACTGGTGCTCACAGAAGGTTTGAATTTATAGGAAACTTTAATGGAGCTAGTATTTATGATGATTATGGGCATCATCCTACTGAAATAAAAGCTACCGCTATGGCACTAAAAAAGAAACAATACCATCATTCTTGGGTAATATTCCAACCTCATACATACAGTAGAACCAAAGAACATTTAGATGAATTTGCTAGTGTTCTTACTAATTTTGATAATATCATTGTTACAGATATTTATGCAGCTAGAGAAACAGATATCTATGGTGTTTCTGCAAAAGATATTGTAGATAAAATCACTGCGTCTGGTAGAAAAGCTTATTACCTTCCAGATTTTAAGGAAATTGTTACTTTTTTAAAAAAGAACGTAGAAAAGGATGATATTATTTTAACTCTAGGAGCTGGAACAGTTACTAATATTGGTCCAATGCTTTTAAAATAAATTTAAAGGTCTACATTTTCTAGTGTGGACCTTCTTTAGCTATTCATTTGTTTTAACATCAAATCTCCAAAAACTGCATATCCTGTAGTAGGGTCATTCACTAATACATGTGTTACCGCTCCTATTAATTTTCCATTTTGTAAGATAGGTGCTCCACTCATTCCTTGTATTATTCCTCCTGTTTTTTCTAATAATTCTTTATCTGTTACCTTTATTTGCATACTTTTATTATCTTGATTATTTCCTATATATACTTTTTTTTTTTCTTTTTCATATCGTTTTTTATTTCCTTGCTCTATCTCACATATAATTTCTGCCTTACCTGTCTTTATTTCTTCTCTAGAAGCTATTTCTATTGCTTGACTGCTTAATTTTAAGTCATTTTTATTATTTAACTTCCCAAATATACCAAAAGGTGTATTTTTATATACCTCTCCTATTGTTTGAGAACTTTCTATACTACCTCTTATTTCTCCTGGTTTACCTTTTTCTCCCTTTACAATGGATACTAAATTCATTGTTACTAATTCTCCATTTGCAATAGTAATTAAATCTCCTGTGTCTATATCTGCAATTCCATGACCTAAAGAAGCAAACATTCCACTTTCTGGTTCATAAAAAGTAGCTGTCCCTACTCCAGCAGCTGCATCTCTTACCCAAAGTCCTAATTTATATTCGTTATCTTTTGTTTTTGCAGGTAGCATAGTTACTACTTGTTCTGTATCATCTTCTTGTACATATTTTACAGTAACTTGTTTTCCTTGCGAAGCATTAACAGTTTGAATTAGTTCTTCTGTGGTATTAATTTGCTTTTCATTAATAGAAATAATTCTATCTCCCTCTTCTATACCTGTATTCTCATATGGTTTATTTCCTTCTATTTCTGCCATTCCTACCACCATTACTCCATTAGTATATAGCTTTAATCCTATAGCATTACCGAAGTGGTATTACTTTTGTCTTTGGAATTACATTTATAGAAACTTCCTTTACAGGAAGACTATCAAATAAAGAAAATGTTAATTGTATTTTACCTGTTGTATTAGCTATTTTCTCATTACTTTTTTCTTCTTCTGGGGTACTTGCTACTACTTTTGCTTGGCTTGTTCTTAACGAATATTCTTCTAATTTTGTACTATGATTACTAGTTTCTTTTAAATTCATTCCCCATAAAGAAAAAATAGAAATTTTTTCTCCTTGCATTAATATAATACTATCTGGAAATAATGTAATAAAAGCTACATATATATAAATGATTAGTAAAATAGCAAGAATCATTACTCTTTTAATATATTTCATTTTCATTCCTTCTTTTTATTTTTTCATTTTTATTATTCCCTATCTTTCATTTTTCATTCTCCATTTTTTTAACTTTGGGGACGTTCCTTAAAGTTCAAACAAAAGCAGACATGAATAACTTTTTTGCTTATAACACTGTAAAGTCCGCGTCTTTGTTCGTCTGTGAAAAATTGCAAAGCAATTTTTCTGTGGAATATGTTTTTATTTAATAGAATTTTTAAGGAAATTTTCTATTAAATAAAAAAAGAAGTTATAAATCAAAAATTACAACTTCTCTTACTTAATATATCTCTATTTTTATTTAATATTAAGAACGTCCCCAAAGTTCAAAGCTTGCTAAACACCGAAATAATCATTCGTACGATATAAATCATATCGTTCTCTTCCTAATGCTGCTAAATATTGTTTTCTCAAACTTGTTCCTTTCATATTAATAGTTTGGTTTCCTGTTTGTGTTGGGTCAAAAACGGTAATCGTTCCAGAAATTAATCCATCTATATCATATGTTTCTGATACGTTTACCATACAATCATAACACTTACTATTAGCATGTGGATAATAGTGTACTTCATAAGTATCTGAAATATGAATACTTTGTCTTTCAAAAGTAACATTACTATAAACACCTGTAACTGTACTATTAGTAATGGTTTTGCAAGTTGGAAGATGTACTTCTCCGTCTTGTGTAATAATATATAAGGAATCTTCTGTTACTACTTCTTCATTTTTATCATTTGTAATAATACAATAATTATTAAAGAACTTCGATCCAATTGGAATTCCTTGTAAGAAACTAGCTACTGTAATATTGTTTACAATTTTATCCCAATCTTCTTCTGTAAATACTGGCAATACAAATTCATAATTTTGGTTACCACCTTGATTATAATTAGCAATAGCAGTTGCTAAATTTGTTTGGATACTCCTTCTTATAACAGATATTCTATTCTCATTAAACGTAGATCCATCTAATAATGGGTTATTTGTATTATTCAATCGAAATATCTTTTCTTCTCCTGTATTAACTGCAAAATCGGAAATTACATCACCATTCATATCTCTTGCATCTGATTGTGTAATATTCCCTAAATGTTCCTCTACCCATGTACTAAATTCATATGCCTGTTTATAATATTGGAAGGCACTTTCACTATATAAATTTCCCCCTATTGTCATACTTTGTACATAATTTAAAATGTTTTGGTCATAAATTTTCTGTTTTTTATTAGCTGTGTACCAAAAGTAATTCATACCGTCTGTTGCTGTTGGGTCATAATAGATTTTTGCATTTTGGTATACTATGTACTGATAATCAACTGGCGAATTTGTATTGATTACTTCACCTGCTTCATTTAACAAAACAATTTGCTCTGATAATACTTCTTTTTCAATCGTTTCTCCATCATAAGTTAAAGTTTTATCTGTTTCATTTATATTGCTTACCAAATTAGGATTAATTAAATAACCTGACTTTGTTACATACTGACCATCTACTGTTCCGTAAATAGTAATGGCATTATCTAGACTGTAATTTACTACAAAATCATCTGCACCTTTTATGTAACGGCAAGAATAATAAATATATGGTTTTAATCCATATTGATAACTATCCGTACTTTCATTTCTATATTTTCCGTAAATATAGTATCCATCATACATAACATATAACATAGCTGGTACATATTCTCTTAAAGCATCTTGATCAATTCCATCCATTCCCATTTTAGTTCCAATAGAATTAAAAAAAGTAGAAATGGAAGCTTCTATATCTCTAATTTTAGAATCACTTACACTAGAATATCTATTATTAATTGTGTTTAACTGAAATGCCTTAATCGCATCATATGTTGCATTTTGTAACTTAGAACTATAAGTAGTTTGTACACTAATCGTATCTATTTGTGTTTGAATGTAAGAGGTTACCACCATGGAAATAGGTAGTATAATAATAACAAATATAATTGCTAGATGCTGTAATTTCATTTGTTTTCCTTTCTAAAAAAGATTAGAATGGTTGCAGTTAGATTTATTTTTTCTAACCATTCCCTCTAATCTTTTATTTATTTTTAATATAACTCTTTTATTTTCGTTTAAAGGAAGCTCTTATATTTTATTTTGTCCCATTTACAGTTACCATACCACCATGTTGTGCAGCAATTTGGTAAGTATCATTTCCTGCTAATTGATAGAAGAAATTCTTTAACAACTGAGAAATAGTTTGGTTTGTATTTCTTACCGTAACAGACACTAAATCTCCTTCTTTTAAAGTAATTTTTCCATTGCTTTGTAATTTTTCTTCTATTTGACTAGTATATAAATTATAATATAAGTTTTCTCCGATTTTTGTCATCTCTGCTTGAGTTGTTTTTACTCCTGGATTTTCATCTAGTACTTGTACTTGCATATCCACTTCAAATGAATTTCCAGTAGCTGTAATAGTTTCCATATACTTATCATAATTATCTAAAGTCATTTTCCCTGTTGTTCTTATTGTATCTACATATTCTGTTGTTGCTGTTTGTACAGCTAGCTGTGATACATCATCTGTTCTTTCTGACATAGACATAAGTGGAAACACAAACATTAAGATGGCTGCTAGAAATATTGCTATAATGGTAATCAAACTATCTCCCATTTTTTACTCCCTCCTCATCTTTATGGTATATTTTTTATACGAGTAAAAATAATAATTCTTTTCTTTTTTGCTTTTACAGAATCTTGTACTATACTATCTTCTGTTTGCGTACTCTCATAAGAATATTCTCCTATGGTCTCTACAAATTTATCGTCTCCATACTGACCTATAAAGCCTCCTGTTCCTAGATGACTAGATGCTCCATAATCTATGTATGGTTCATTATTATTTGGATTATTGTACACTTCTCCTGTTAAGAAACAATCTAAATTATTTTTTATCTTATCATTACTTCCTGTCCAAGCCTCATGTCTTAATGTTTCCTCATCTAAATCAAATGAAAAGATTTCTCTATTATTTCGAATAGTATTCATCATACCATCTCCATACTTTTCTTTTACTAAATCTCCATAAGAACTTGTCCATAAGTTAATATTAGAAGGGGTTCTGTATAACTTCATATAAGATATATTAGAAAATTGTCCAGTTTGTGCATCATAATTTCCTTCTCGAAACACTACCGTATAATTCTCTTTATAATATTTATACAAAGTTGGAATAATAGTTTCCATACCTACAATTCTATTTTCTGCTCCTGGACCCGTTGCACCTTGATAATCATAATAATTTAGTTCATCTTCTGTATATAACACTACATCAGAAGTTGCTTTTACTTGTATTAGCATAAACATAGCTACTGATAGTGCCATAATAAAGACGATAACAGCAAATGCCATTTTTATAGCTTCTACCGCATTTTCCATATTCTTTTATCCTTTATTTTTAATCTGCTGATCCACCTGAACTACTTCCTGCTTCTGTTACAGTAATAGTTTTAATATAACCTGTTGTAGTGTCATATGTTTCTGTTACGTTATATCTTTTTCCTGATTGAATTTTAGCCTTTGCTGCATTGATTCCTGCAACGTCTGTTACTCCATCGATTGTAATCCATAGTGATTCATCTTCTGAATTTTGTACATTATTTTGTCTTACCAAATCATATAAGGAACGTACACTTGTACCTGTAATTCCTTGTTGAATATATGGTGAAAATTTTGCGTTAAACGCATTAGCAGCTTCTGATTGAATACTTCCTGCTGCCTCTTGTGCTGGGTTGGCTGCCATATTAAATACTGCCATCCCTAACGCTATAATTAAAATTGCTAATATAATAGCTCCTGCAATAATTAGTGCTTTTGATGCATTCTCCATAATAAATTTCCTCCTTTGATTTCTTTATTAATTTATTTTGCTTCATAAATAAATTTATGAAAAAGTTAATAACTATACTTGTTCAAATAATAAATATTTGATTTGTTTTGTAGATTCGTGGTATTCTTTTTTTGTACATTGGAAAGACATAGTACGATAGTTTTTTAAAAATTGGTCTTCTCCTAAACTCTGTATTTTTTCCATTCCTACTGTCTTATCTGCTTCTAAAAATTTTACTTCTATTTGGACAGAATTGGTATCGTTTGCTATGTAATTTCCTTCATTATCTTTTTGTACTCCATTTTTTTCGTTATCATTACTTGCTTTGTTCATTACTGTCATCAAACTAGAACCCATAATTTGATTTTGTGTATAACGTTCGTATTCTTCCCTATTTTGCTTTGCTTGTGTTACTCCTACTTGGTATTGATAATACAAAAAGGAAAAAGTACTAACAAATAAGATAATAATACCACATAATATAAAAATTGTTTTTTTCATATTGCCTCTTTCTATTTCATTATAACACTTTTACTTTTCTTTTGCAATGCTTTTTTTCGCCATTTTTTACATTTATTTCTACTACTATATGTTTTCTTGCAATTATTTATTAACTTATCAGTATCATTATTTCATTATACTTTATCTGAAAATGATACATAAATAACTCTTCCCGAAACTTTACTATAAACTACTGTCGTGCATACAAATATTTTTGTTTGTGTCTGTTTTCCAACATTATCTGCTATCAAACTATTTTCTTGTATCAATTCATTATATTCTGCTTCAGTTCTTGTTTCTAATTTTGTAATATTCTTATTTCCTATTCTTAAATCTACTTGCACATAATTTGTATTTTCATTATAGCCAGATTCATTTTGTAATTCATTATCCAAATTATTTTGTTTTGCAAAATAAGCAACTGATATAATATCATGAATCGTTACTTCTATTGGTTTTCCATCAATTTCTCCATAATACTTCGAAAAATTGCTGTTGAATTCAGAAAGTTTTTTCTTTTCCATTTCTTCTATTGTTGTTTGGCTAAAACCAGAAAGAGTATTAAAAAGAGCAACTGCAACCGCTATAATCATCATTCCTAGTAAAACTTCTGCTGCTATTATTAAAGCTTTTGATGCATTCTCCATTTCCCCTTTCCTCCTTCTTAACCAACCAATTCAAATTTCATAAATGTAATTCTTCCTGTTTGTGGATCATTTTCTACCTCTACACAACGAAATATTCTTGATTTTATTTCTGTTTGTTCTGCTTTTAACGTTGTATACTTTGTCATAACAGCTTGTGCTTCTGAAAGTTGTGCTAATTTATTTTGGCTTCTAAATAATTCTTGCAGTTCATTTGTTCTCATAGAAGATAAATCACTAATCCTTTTTCCACAATAGGAAACATTAGCATATTCTTCTACTTTTTGTTCTAAATTAGCTAAAGCTTTTTGTAAATCACTTGCTACATAATTTCCTTTTTTGAAATAAGTACCAATATCTTGCGTAATATTTACTTGCATACCAATTTCTAAATATCCTTTTTCCTCAGCTTCTTTTTGGTTATAATTTTCCATTTTATTTGCTAGGGACAGAATTTCACTACCATATATATTATTTCGGTTATATACATCATATTGTTTATTAAATTCTGCCGCTTGTTCTATACTATCTGCTGCTTCTTGTTCTGATTGCATAATTTTCACATTTTGAAAGAAGAATACTAATATAGTTATTACAAATAGTGCAATAAATACTCCACCTGCTATTATCAATGCTTTTGATGCATTTTCCATCTTTACTATCCTTTCTTCGTTAAATTCTTTACAAAGTTGCTGACATAGAACTAAATGACGATGTCATACTAGTTAATCCAATAAATACCAATGGAATAATTAAGTAACCTACAAATAGTAATATCATTGGAGCAAATCCAATTCCCTTTCCAATCATTCCTTTTCTTTTTATTAATCTTTCGTTAGATTCTTTTCTCTTTTCTTGGTAATAATCCCTTTCTGTGTCTAATTCATCAAAAGCATCCGCTATCGGTACTTTTTCTACAGCTGCTTGCAAACTTTCAATAATACGAATAAATTGTTGATAAGTTACTTCCTCTTTCATAGCTTCTAATGCTTCCCAAGCTCCACTCTCATAGTTATTCACACACTTACTAATTGGATCTTTAAAAATATTAGAATATCTCTCTAACCACTCTAATATAATTTCTACATTAACTCTTTCTATTCTCATAAGCATCAAAATGATAGTTTGGAATTGCATAATTTCATCTTCCATCTCTAGTTGTCGCATTTTTGTTTGAAATAACATCATCCAAATTGGTGCCATATAACCAATCATTGCTACAATAATAGCTCCTAGCACTTCTAACCAACTTAAATACTCACTATTGACAATTGCAATTTTTTCCATAATTCTTTCTGCTGCTTGTGTAATTTCTTCATCTGTGCTTTGCTCATAGCTATCATCTACAACGCCTGCTTTCATAGCTCTTTCTATTTCTGTTTGCTTTAATGGATTTTGATTTTTAAATCGTTCTATATACTTATTATCTGATTCCGTAATTTCCATTGCTTTTTTCTTATCTTTTTCCGTCATTTCTCCTATAATGTCATATGTTTCTGTTGGATCCGTATACACATTATTAATTGCTATTTGATGTAATTGCCCAAATAGAAATAAGGATATTACAAAGCAAGAAATACAAAGTAAAATTCGGTTAATATATATCCATTGTATTTTATCTTTACTTGCTGCATTTTTCATAATAGTCTTAATTTTTCTATCTTCTTTTGTTCCCTCTTTTGGTATAAATAAATCTACTATTTTCTTTATAAATTTCTTTTTATATAGTTTTTCTTGCCATGGATTCTCTGTATTTTTTGTATTCTTTGCAGTAGATCCATTATCCTTTAATTTTCTTGTTAAAATATAACATACAAAAGTTGCTACTAATATTAATATTTGTACCAACATTCCACCTTTTCCATTGTAAAAACTTTCTACAAAACTAAATTGTGAAATTGCCCAATTTTTTATAGGTTCTAAGCACAACATAGGTACAATAGCAATAACAGACAAACTTTGAAATACATAATCTAATTTATCTCTTTTTAATATTTCCAGTTGCATCTCTTGTGTAATATTATTTAAATTCTTTAGGTAAAGAGATGCTCCATCTACTTTTCTATCTCCAAATTCTTTTGTTAGATAGGATACTCCTGCAAATTCTTTTAAGTAACTATTTGGTGCTACATCATAATATTTTTCTAGTTCTGATTCTGGATCATCTGAAATAAGCACTTCATATATTTTTTCTGCCTGCCTTGCCATTTCTGGATTTTCATCATCTTGTGCTGTTTGATAAATTGCCTCTTCTACCATATTAAACTCATGATAAGCATGTCTTATTTCTGAGAAGAAATTAATTTGTTGTTTTAGTAAATTATTATCAATTTTGTCTACTCTACCATCAATAAAAGTGTCTAACATAAATATTTCGAAAATTAGCAAAATACTCATTAATAGTAAATTTTGACTTGTTAACACAATAATGGCAATAGTAATAGGTATTACTAATACTAATGATCTTGTTAAAATTTTAGATGCCTGTAATCTAGTAAGATACTCATCATCTATATTAATAATTTCTAATCTTCTTCTTAATTTTAATAAGTATCTTTTTAAAAATGGTGTTTTTAAATAAAAGACATATAACTTTTGATAAATAATTTCTGTGGAAAAAGTAGAGGTTTTAGTACCTTGACGTAATTGCTCTATGTATTTTCTTTCTTTGTTATTTTTTTGCATGATAAAGAATGCAACTACAATAGCAAATAATATTACTCCACAGCCAATCATTAAATACATTAGCATTTGTGTGT
>CALXAQ010000027.1 GCA_944386335.1 uncultured Clostridia bacterium
ACCTTCTCCTTTAAAATACAAGTATTATAGGAAACTTTAAGGATGTTCCTTAAAGTTTATTAAAAATTTACAATTTTTTTCTTTATTTTTAAATTTTCTTTTTTTGCTTATATTCTTTATCATTTTGGTAAACAATATAACTAGTCTTGATAACTATTTAATTTATTTTTACTATATTGTTTCTGTTTTTTTTGAATACCTCGTGCTATATTTTTGTTGAAATTAGAGCTAGAAAGGATGATAGACTATGCCATTAGATTACACTATTATTGGACAAAGACTTAAAATAGCTAGAAAATCAAAAAAAATGACACAAGAGGAATTAGCAGAAAAATTAGATGTTTCTATTGCTTTTTTAAGTAGAATAGAAAGAGGGAACTCTCAAGTAAATCTAAAAAGACTTGTACAAATTTGTGAAATATTAGAAGTAAGTCCTGGAGAAATTTTAAACGGCGTTTCTAGTAAATCTTCTCATTATTTAGATAATGAATTTTCTAGTCTTTTAAAAGATTGTTCTTCTGAACAACAAAAATTGATTTACGATATTGCAAAGGTAGTAGCTAAAAAAGAAGAATAATCCTTTTCTATAATAAAAAAGTAAGAGTAAAAAACGAGTTTTTTTCGTTCTTTACTCTTTTTTATTAAAAAACAATATATTGTTTATCTATTTTTAGTATATGTTTTTTTCTTTTTCATAGTTCTCGTTTTTTAAACAATATACAAAATTGTATTATTTGGAAAATATCTTTGCATTTGTTCTCGATTTACAAATAAACGAAGATATGCACATTTATTATAATTACAAACCAAATAACAATATAAACACATGGCAATACAGCCAGATGATGTATAGGGAACTAAAAAATCAGACACTTTATGATTGGGTACAAATCGATGTGTCTTTCTAATCCCTATAATTAAATTTTGTTTCATTCTAGGAAACTCTTTGTTTTGCTTTTTTCTCATTTCTTCTATTGCATTATGATTTTGTATAAGAGTACATGGAACTTGCTTTTTTTTATATCTCTCCAGTAATTCTTTCCCTAAAGAGTAATTTTCTACTTCCTTTTCATAAAAGATTTCTGTTGGCAAAAACATTTTTACCTCCTTTCATTTTATCTTTGCCAGAAATAGCTTTTTTATTCATCCCTTTTTTCATATCTTTTTTCTAAATAGCATTGCTACTTAATAAAAAATATTATATAATTACTTTGGATAAATTTTGAAATGAAGGTAAAAAAAAAAAAAAAATAAATCCTACCATGATGCAGTATTTTGAATGGTATTTAAAACCTGAAGATGATTTATGGAACAAAGTAATATCTGATTCTTCTTATTTATCTTCCATTGGAATTAGTACAGTTTGGTTGCCTCCTGCTTACAAAGGAAGTGCTGGAATTCATGATACTGGTTATGGTGTTTACGACCTATATGATTTAGGTGAATTTATGCAAAAAGGTGATGTTCGTACTAAATATGGAACCAAAGAAGAATATATTCATGCAGTCAAAGCTTTACAAGGTAATGGTATTGAAGTTTTAGCAGATATTGTTTTAAACCATCGCTTAGGAGCTGATGGACTAGAAGATGTAATTGCCATTGAAGATAATCCTCTAAATCGTACACAAGGAATTAGTGAACCTAGAACTATTCGTGCTTGGACAAAATATAATTTTGCAGGTAGAAATGATATATATTCCTCTTTTAAGTGGAATTGGACACATTTTCATGGTGTAGATTGGGATGAATTAACACAAAAAAAATCCATTTACCTTTTTTATGGAAAACATTGGGATGAACAAGTAGATAAAGAAAATGGAAATTTTGATTATTTAATGGGTGCTGACGTAGATTTAAATAATGTAGATGTTGTCAATGAACTTATTACTTGGGCAAAATGGTATTTAGACCAAACTCATGTAGATGGCTTCCGATTAGATGCTGTGAAACACATTCGTTCCTCTTTTTTCAAAGAATTTTTGGACACGCTTCGTGAAGATACTGGCAAAAAACTTTTTTCTATAGGAGAATATTGGAGTGCAAATTTGGAGTCTTTGAAACAGTTCTTAAAAGAAACTAAAAATGCGGTTTCTTTATTTGATGTTCCCTTACACTACAATTTTTTTAACGCTTCTAATAGTAACGGATGTTATGATATGCGAACCATTTTAGATGGTACTTTAGTAAAATCTAATTCAGAAAAAGCAATTACTTTTGTTGATAATCACGATACAGAACCAGGACAGTCTTTAGAATCTTGGGTGCAACCTTGGTTTAAACCTTTGGCCTATGCCATTATCCTTTTACGTGATAGTGGCACTCCTTGTCTATTCTTTGGAGATTACTATGGTATTCCAGAAAAAAATATCTTACCTATGAAAAAAATATTAGAGAAACTTGTACTTGCACGAAAATATTTTGCTTATGGGCCTCAAACAGACTATTTTGATCATTCTAATATTATTGGTTGGGTACGAGAAGGAGATTATGATCATCCCGACTCTGGCATGGCTGTCATTTTATCAGATGGTCCTGGTGGATCTAAAGTGATGAATGTAGGAAAACGACTTGCTAACCATGTATTATATGATTTTACAGGAAATGTAAAAGAGCCTGTATATATTGACCAAGAAGGAAACGGTATTTTTTATACAAATGGTGGTAGTGTTTCTGTTTGGGTAAAAGAAAATAATATCTATGTAAAATAAGGAAGGTGCATTTTTAAAATACCTTCCTTTAAAAAGTAATACTATATTTTTCTAGCTATTAAAGCTTTTATAGCAATTCCTTGTTCTATAAACATTTTCTCATGTTCTGTTTGTATATTTTCCCAAAAGTTTTGTTCCATTTCTAAATTTTCTGTTTTCTTTTGAATAGAAAATCCCGACTGTACAAAATATTGTAGACTATTTTGAAATAGCCCATTATCATCTGTTTTAAAATATATTTCTCCTCCTTCTATTAAAAATTCTTTATATTTTTCTAATTGTTTGGGATGTGTTAATCTTTTTTTATGATGCTTTCCTCGTTGCCAAGGATTGCAAAAATTGATATAGATTCTCTGTACCTTATCTTCTTTTCCTAATATTTTATCAATTCTCTCTATATCAAATCGTGTTAATAAAACATTATCTATTTCTTTATTCTTTTCTGAATAAGCTTGCTCCACTTTTCTTTTTGCTAAACCTAGCATAGCATCCACCATATCAATGGCTAAAAAGTTAGTGTCTGGGTGCATTAGTGCTATCTGTGAAATAAATCCACCTTTTCCACATCCTAATTCTAAACGGAATATCTGTTCTGCTTTTGGATATAACTTTTTCCATTGATTTTTATATTCTTCTGGATTGTCTATATAAAATGCACTTGCTTCTAGTTCTGCTCTTGCCCACGGCTTAAAACGTATTCTCATACTAAATTTCTTTTCCTCCTATCCCATTATCTGTTCTTTATCATAACATAATTCTTTATATTTTTCAAATACTCCTCTTTACAGTCAAACCTTTTATTTTTTATGTGGTAGTAATTTGAAAGAAAATCCCTATTACATAAAAAAGTTTTTACTTTTTATTTCATTTTTCCCTATTATTTTACATATATCTACATATTTTGTATTATTTTTTAAAGATACTTTTGTTATTTTGTAAATATTTGTAAAAACTTTTTTATTGCCAATTTTTAGGATATTTTATATAATAAGAATATTCTAAAAAGGAGGTAAGTGCCTATGTTTCAACATCGCCTTTGGGAAGCTCGGAATTTTGTAGGTCGAATGGGACTGCACTATTGCATCTATTTGGCCTTACCGGAAGAGCGTATTTATTGGGAAGGCATTCTTTATGAGAATGGTGTTCCCATTTTAAGTGCTTTATATTCCATGCTTCCACCTACGTACGGCTTTACTTAAGCTGTACATAGGAATTTTGAAGAAAATTCCTATTACCAAAAAACCAGTAAATCTTCAACTGAAGATCTACTGGTTTTTTTCTATTTTACATATTCGTTTAAAGGTTTTGTTCTGTATTTTAGCTCATCTAATTTATCTGTAGATACATAACCTGCTACTCCATTTATTACATCTGGAATACGATTTACTATTGTGGCACAAGTTAACTCTACTGTTGAGGGTCTTGCTACAACGATAGTAGTATTTGGTTCACCTTCAACTGTCCATTCATTTTTATCATAATCCTCCTTTGAGTAAACTTTTCCTATACATTCACTCTCTATAGTAATACCCTCTTTTGTTTTTGTAGTAACTACGGCACTCATTCCTGTAGCATCTCCTGCTTTTACCGTCATACCTAATGTACTAGAGTAAATATCTTCTTTATAAGTTTGTGGAACTGTTTTTTGTGTTTGAGATTCTACTGTCAATCCAAGTTTAGAGCATAACCAACCATTCACATTCCACATATAAGACGGTAGATATTCTCCTTTATCAATAATGGTTTGTCTTTCTGTATCGCTAATTTTATCTACAGAAGCCACTTGTTTATCAAACTCTTCTAAGGTAAGTCCTGCTCCATGTGCATTAGCAAGCGCTATTCCATAATCTTCTACATTGTAACTAGAACTTCCTTTAATTTTTGTAATTTTATGGGTGGAACCTGCAATAGCAGAAATTAGTTCTCCCCAATATATATCTTGATAGCCACTTCCTGTAACTGTACATCCGTTTTGTTTTGCAAGTTCATCTAATTTTTGCGTAATAGCAGGATTAGAATTTGCTGGGAAGAAAGCTTCCTCACAAGTAGTAATCGCATTAATTCCTAACCTTGCACAAAGCATTAAAGCATCTTCTACATCTTTAATTAAACTCATTGTTGTAACTACTACAATATCTGGCTTTTCTTGTTTTAACATTTCCTCTGCCCCTTGTACTCCTGTAATAGTAACACCTTTTGGTTCTCCTCCCATCACACTAGAGATATCTTTCCCTATTACTGCAGGATTTACGTCTACAGCTCCTACTATTTCTCCTCCTTTTTCGTATACATAACGCATCGTATACACCGACATCTTACCAGTACCATATTGTACTACTTTTACTTTTCTGTCCATCTTTTGCACTCTCCTTTTTTATTTATTTTACAACAAAAATGATATAAGAATTATTTTTGCTTGTAATCTGTATTTTACTACATTCATTATGAACCCTTTTTTCTCTTGTTATACTTTTATTTTTAATTTCCAAATATTTTCATAATAAATTGATAAATCCCCATACCAATTCCCTTAACAATATTAACAATAATATCTACGATAGCCTTTACAAGAAAATTATCTTCATAAAAAGAAACTAATAATTCGTGTGTAGGAGGGAAGAACCACAAAAATAGAATAATAAGTAAAATAATAAGCAATACTTTTATCAATTCCTTGGTTTTTTTCCATGTCCATTTTTCTTTTATTTTGTATCCTCTACTTTTCCAGTAATCATTATATGCTTGTCTATATGCCCTTTGTATTTGCTCATTAATTGCTTTTGCTGTTTCCATTTTATACTTTTCATTAGATGTATTAGAATAATTTCCATTTACTTGAGACTGTTTTACTTCTGTATTTTGATTTTCTCCTTGTAGCATTCTTTCATAAGTCTCTTGCAGAATTTCTTGTTCTTTTCTTTTTTTATTTTCCTCTTCTTGTCTTTTCTTCTGCAGTTCCATATCATATTGCCTTCTTTTTTCTGGATCAGACAAAATATCGTAAGCTTCATTAATTTGTTTCATTTTATTTTCTGCTTCAAACTTTTCTTCTTGTGGTTTTCCATCTGGATGGTACTTTTTTGCTAGCACTCTGTATGCCTTTTCAATTACCTCTTTTGACGCTTTCTCACTTACCTCTAAGATTTCATAATAATTAGCCATTTTATTTCCTCACTATATAACCATTTCTGAACAAATTATATCATAAGTAAAAAAAATATGCTACCTTTTGTCCCACTTAACCCTGACATTTTTGGGACACCATATGAAATAAAATCTCGAAATAGGTAGTATTTTCTTGAAAATTGTGCTATAATGCTATCAGCATAAAAAAATGGGAGTGATAATATTGAAATTAACTTCAGATAACGAAACACTAGCAGAAAATAAAGTTCTTATTCTATATTTATTAAATAAGGTTGGAAAACCTATTTCTAACGATTCTTTACTAAATCTAGTCCTTGCTGTAACAGATATGAATTATTTCTATTTTCAGCAATTTTTATTAGATTTATTGGAAAATGGCTATATTATGAATTATTATAAAGATGATCACAGTTTTTATGAAATTACTCAATTTGGTAAAGAAACTTTAGAATTAACACAAGATATTTTACCAGGTATTATCAAATTAAGAGTAGATAGTAATTTTAAAAATGAATTAGAAACTTTTGAAAATGAGCATTCTGTTATTGCAGAATATATTCCACGTAGTGAAAATGATTATATGGTAACCTGTAAAATTATTGATCATAACGATGTTATTTTTGAAATAAAAACTTTTGCTGGTTCTGGAGAACAAGCAAAAGAAATTGTAGATAATTGGAAAAAACATGCTGAAGAAATGTATCCAGAACTTTTAAGTATTCTTACTCATAAGAAACTCTAACTTGCCAAATGGGGATGTTCCTTAGATTGTAACCAAGAGAAAAAGCTAGAACCATTAAAATTCTAGCTTTTTTAGTTAAAGTATTCTTGTTGGTTGCAATTTAAGGAACATCCCCATTTGGCATTAAATCATCTATTACAATTTGTTGATTTTCATCTAATTTGTATCTTGGAAGTTCTGGAAGTTCTTCTAAACTTTCTATTCCAAACATACGCATAAATTCTGATGTTACACTATACATAGTTGGTTTGCCTGGTGCATCTAATTTCCCTACACTTTCTATTAAGTTGTATTCTAGCAATTTATATATTGTCCCGTCTGAACCTACCCCTCGAATCGCCTCTATCTCTGACCTTGTAATTTTAGGATTATAAGCAATAATAGCAAGTGTTTCTAATGCTGCCGTGGATAAGTTTGGTTTGCTTCTTTTATCTATAATTGGATATATATATTCTTCATACTCTTTCTTTGTTACTAATTGATAGCTATCAGCTATACGTATCAGTTCTATTCCTCTATTTTCTACTTTATATTTTTCTTTCATACTTTCTAGTATTGCTATTACATCCTCACTACCTAATTCTAATGCTGTCATCAACTCTTTTATATTTACTTCTCTCCCACACGCAAATAAAATTGCCTCTATAATTCCTTTTGCTTTTTCTATTTCCATATTTAATTCTATCCCTTTCCTTATAATATCCATCTTTTTTTATGTTTGGTATTATATCATCTCTTCCCAAATTTTTCAATTTTTTCTTTAGATTTTTCTTCTACTAGTTCTCTCTTTTTACTATTTTGCTATCATAAAAATCCTCAATGAACTATTGCACTTTTTTTATTTCTATGATAGGATATTTTTAAAATATAAGGGTTATTTCTAACCTTCAGAAAGGATTGTGAAATGAAATGAAGGAAAAAGAACCTAAGAAAATTGAAATTATTTCAGGAGATAAAAAAGATTTAGAAGATTTAGATATTTCTCCTGTTTATCAACATATCGATATAGAAAAACCTAAGGAAGAAAAAGAAAAAAAGAACATTGTCGTACCAAAAGAAAAAAAATAAGAAGCCTTATTTTAAATGGCTTCTTTATTTTGTTCTATTTCTTGTTCCTCTTTGCTATCTCCTTCTTGTTCTATTACTTCTAAACTTGCAACAGATACTTCATAAGCAACTCTCATTTCAGATGTTCCATCTTCATATTTCTTTTCATATTGTCTAGATTGTACTCTACCAATAATTCTTACTTCTGTTCCCACTGCTATATTTTCACAAAATCTAGCATTACGTCCCCATGCAATACAAGGAATATAATCTGATTTATTATAAGCTCTATTTACTGCAAGTAAAATATCTGAAATTTCTTTTCCAAATGGTGTTTTTCTATAAATTGGCTTTTTACAAATATATCCATCTAATATTACTTCGTTAGATGTATTTTCTTTACTAGGCTTAAATTCCTCTTCTTGGTTTTCTGCAAACTTAATTTCCTTAGCAAATACAGTTAGTACCAATCTGTTCTTTTCATTTTCATTTTTATTTTCATTATCGTTTTGGTTTGCTACTTCTAAACTTGATACTGATACTTCATAGGCAACTCTTTTTTCTACAGTTCCGTCCTCATGTTTTTTCTCATATTCTCTAGATTGAACACGACCTATAATT
>CALXAQ010000028.1 GCA_944386335.1 uncultured Clostridia bacterium
CGTTTAGCATTTTTTCTTCCTCTTTGGTATAACCATTTTCTAGAAATACATCAATATGTGGCAGATAGTTATTAAAAATAGGGTGAGCAAATTTTTGCAAGTAAGAGGTATCATCATCTTTTTCTAAATAATGTTTTAGTCCATTTTGATAATCGGCAATTCCTTTTGTACCTGCACCAGAAACGGCTTGATAAGTAGAATAAACAATTCTTTTTATACGATAAGCATCGTCTAATGGCTTTAGTGCAACAACTGCTTGAATGGTAGAACAATTAGGGTTTGCTATAATGCCATGGTGAGATTTTAGCTCTTCTGGATTGACCTCTGGTACTACTAAAGGTACTGTAGGATCCATACGAAAAGCATTACTGTTATCTACTACAATACAACCTTTTTGACTGGCAATAGGAGAATACTTTTTAGAGGTTTCTCCACCAACGGAAAAGATAGCAAAATCAAATCCTTCGTCAAAAGAATGCTTTGTTAATTCTTGTACCACATACTCCTTTCCCATAAATGACACTTTTTTTCCAGCAGATTTAGAAGAAGCAAAAAGAACATATTCTGAAACAGGCAGATTTTTTTCTTCCAATACCTTCAGAACTGTTCTTCCTACTACTCCTGTAGCTCCTACTACAGCTATTTTATATGTTTTCATTTTAAAGCACCTCGCTTTATTAATAAAAAAGATAAACTATAATTATATTTTATCTTTTACTTCCTACATTATATGGCAAAAGGGAAGAAATAGGAATAGTTTTTTGAAAAAATATCAATTAGTTGCAATTTAGGGACGATCCTTAAATTGCAAAATGTTTTCTTGTAATATTTCCACTTTTTGTGATACAATAAGGAAAATGAAAAAAGGAGAAAAAACATTGCAAGAATTAAGCAAAGAAATTCAATATATAAAAGGAGTGGGACCTTCTAGGGCAAAGTTACTCAATAAATTAGGGATAGAAACACTGGAAGATTTAATTACCTATTATCCACGAGATTATGAAGATAGAGGAAAGCCAGTTTCCATTGCTTATCTACAAGATGGGGAAGAAGCTTTAATAGAAGCAGTAGCTATTAGTAGAGTAAATGAGGTAAGAATACGCAAAAATATGACCATTTACAAATTGATGGTAAGAGACGAAACAGGAACTTGCATTATGACATGGTTTAATCAGAGCTATCTAAAAAATAGATTTTATATGGGGAAAAAGTACAAATTTTATGGAAAAGTAAGTGTTAAATATGGAAAAATAGAAATGAATTCCCCTGTATTTGACGACGAAAATAGTAGTAAAAATACGGGAAAAATTATTCCTATTTATCCACTTACCTATCAGCTATCTCAAAATACCATTCGTAGTATTATGGAAAATGGTCTAAAGCTAGTAGATGGAAAACTAGAAGAGACTATGCCAGAATATATTAGAAATGAATACCATTTGGAAGACATTAATACAGCTACACATCAAATTCATTTTCCAGTAGATTTTGAAGCTTTTGAAAAAGCAAGAAAACGTTTAGTATTTGAAGAACTATTATCCATGCAATTAGCATTAATGGGACTAAAAAATCAAACGGTGCAAGAAAAAGGAATTGCCTATAGCAAAGATGTGAAAATGTCCACAATTATTCAGAATTTACCTTTCAAACTTACGAAAGCACAATTAAGAGTACTAGAAGAAATCGACCGAGATATGGAGTCAGACAAGCCAATGAATAGGCTTTTGCAAGGTGATGTAGGATCTGGAAAAACAGTAGTATCTGTAGTGGCAGCCTATAAGGCAGTGAAATGTGGTTATCAGGTAGCTATCATGGCACCTACTGCTATTTTAGCTTCTCAGCATTTAGAATCTTTTCAAAATCTATTAGATCCATATGGTATTCGTTGTGAACTATTAATAGGAAGTGTAAGCAAAAAAAGAAAAGAAGAAATATTAGAAAAATTGCAAGCAGGAGAAATTGATATTTTAATAGGAACCCATGCCTTATTAGAAGAAAATGTAGTATTTCAAAATTTGGGACTAGTAGTAACAGACGAGCAACACAGATTTGGTGTAAAACAAAGAGGAAAAATCATTGCCAAAGGAAATCATCCAGATGTATTAGTTATGACAGCAACTCCTATCCCTAGAACACTTGCCCTTATTCTATATGGAGATTTGGATATTTCGATTATTGACGAATTACCACCTAACAGAAAAAAAATAGATACCTATGCAGTGACCAAAGAAATGGAAGCAAGAATACATGTATTTATAAAAAAACAAATAGCAGAAGGTAGACAAGTTTATGTAGTATGTCCGCTTGTAGAAGAAAATGAGGAAATTAAGGCAAAAGCAGCAGTAGAATTAACAGAGAAATACCAAAAAGAACTATTTCCAGAATATAGAGTGGCATTACTACATGGTAAAATGCGACCAAAAGAAAAAGACGAAATTATGCAAGAATTTAAAGAGGGAAAGATAGATATTTTAGTATCTACTACTGTTATCGAGGTAGGGGTGAATGTACCAAATGCCAGTATTATGGTAGTAGAAAATGCCGAAAGATTTGGACTTGCACAACTTCATCAATTAAGAGGGCGTGTAGGAAGAGGAGAATATCAATCTTATTGTATATTAAAATACCAAGGAAATTCGGAAGTAATTAGGCAAAGAATGAAAATTATGCAAAGTACAAATGATGGCTTTGTGATTGCAGAAAAAGATTTAGAACTAAGAGGCTCACGGAGAATTTTTTGGTACAAGACAGCATGGACTTCCAGAATTTAAAATAGCCAATTTGTTTGAAGATATGCCAACTTTAAAATTGGTACAGGAGTTAGCTATTCACATAGAACAAGAAGATCCAAAACTACAATTAGAAAAAAATAAGCCATTGCAAAAATTAATTGAAAAGAAATTTACCAATAGAATTGAAATTTAAGCAAAAGTATTGACATTTACATAAAAAAACAATATGATAAGGTAGAATTATAAAAAGAAGGAGAAGGGTTTATGCACACACAGATGCTAACATCTAAAATGGGAGCAGAATTAATTAGTTTCAAATTAGATGGAGTAGAAAAAATACACCAAGGACAAGATTGCATAGATAGTAAAGGAAAACCATATTGGAAAAGGCATTGGCCAGTCCTATTTCCAACGGTAGGAAAGTCAAAGAAAAATCAGACCATTATGCGTGGCAAGACCTATGAAATGCCACAACATGGTTTTGCAAGAGATATGGAATTTGAACCAGTTACCAAACTAGATAGTTTTCATTCCTATGTACTAAGAAGTAATAAACGATTATTAGAAAAATTCCCATATGAATTTTCCTTAATTGTAACTTATCGTTTAGATGAAAATAAATTAACTACAATTTATAAAGTCATTAATGAAGGAAACGTGGATATGCCATTTGGAATAGGTGGACATCCTGCTTTTCAAATTAATTTAGAAGATTTGCAAAAAGAGAATTATTACTTGGAATTTGAACAAGAAGAAGAAAAAATTCACTTTTTGTATTTAGTAGATGGATTAGTAGGCACAGAATATGCCAAAAATATTATGGATGATAAAAGAAGAATTACCATTACACCGCATACTTTCGATAATGATGCAGTGATTATGAAAGGGCTAACCTCTAGCAAAGTAAGCTTAAAAACAAAAAATCCAGATAAAACTATTTTAACAATGGATTATACAGGTTTTCCTTATTTAGCAATTTGGTCAAAGCCAAATGCTCCATTTTTATGTATAGAACCATGGAAAACAACAGCAGATACGGTAAATGCTTCTGGAGTATTTAGACAAAAAGGAGACATTATTCTTCTTCCTCCCAAAGAAGCATATGAATGTAAATTTACAGTAGAATTTTTCTAAAATAAGAGCCAAAAAGATATTTTAGAGGATAGGAAAAAAGTAGGATAGAAAAAGAAGAGAGTGAAGGATGAATTATATATTGAATTTAAGAAAGTATGTAGGACATGAACCTTTGATTGGTTTAGGTGCGACTACATTAGTTTTTAATGATAGAAAAGAGATATTACTTAATTTGAGAAGCGATACAAATAGTTGGGGCATACCGGGAGGTTCTATGGAATTATACGAAACTATTGAGGAAACAGCAGTAAGAGAATTAAAAGAGGAAACAGGGATTAGCACTGATAAATTGGAATTAGTCTCAGTGTTGTCTGGAAAGGACTATTATTTTGAATATCCAAATGGAGATAAAATGTGTACGGTTATTGTTTTATTCAAGGTGATAAATTATACTGGACAACTACATATAAATGATAATGAAAGTAAACAATTAAAATTTTTTGCTTTAAATAATTTGCCAGCAATGGAACAAAGAGCAAAAGCAATTATTGACAAAATAAATAATGGTTCTATTAATATAAATTAATAAAACTGTGAAAGGAAGGTAATAGGAATGGGAGTAGGAAGTATTGTTTTAAAATTAGTAGCACTAGTAGTTGTAGCAATAGGAGTTACACTTATTTTTGAAGCACGTCCTATTACAAAAAAATGGTTTAGTTTTGGAGATAGAAACGAAGGAGCTAAATGGATAAAGGTAGTAGGTTTTGTAGTAGCTGTGGCTGGAAGTATTTTGTTTATGGTAAGTTGACAAAATGCAGAGCCATATCTTATGCTCTTTAATATGTTGAAAGATTTCAAAAAATGCTTGCTAAAATGTATAAATTATGCTAATATAGATAACATAAGTAAAAAGCAAAGAAAAAGAGGAGTACGTTTTGTAATAACTATCACAGAGAAAAGAAGTAACCTGCTGAGAGCTTCTTATAGGAAAGAAAACGGAAGGTAGCTTTGGAGCTGATATATTGAAAGAAAAAAGTAGGTATATCCGTGTTACTTGCGTTAAAAGTATTTAAGATAACAAAAAGAAACTTTTTGTTAAGTAAGGTGGTAACGTGAGAGAAGAACTCGCCCTTATAAGGGGCAGAGTTCTTTTTTGAATTTGTAAAACGTAAAATCTCTATCGCAAAAAGAAAATGAGGAGGAAAAGAAAATGTGCGAAAAACATGAATTAGAAGGGGCGTATCAGCCAAAAGATTTTGAAGAAAAATTATATCAAAAGTGGGAAGAAGAAGGGTATTTTAAACCAAGTGAAGATACTAGCAAAGAGCCATATACCATTGTAATTCCACCACCAAACATTACAGGGAAATTGCATATGGGGCATGCTTTAGATGAAACCATTCAAGATATTTTAATCAGGTACAAAAGAATGGCGGGATATAATGCACTTTGGTTACCAGGAACAGACCATGCTGCCATTGCAACAGAGGCTAAAATTGTAGAAAAATTAAAAGAGGCAGGTATTACTAAAGAAGATTTAGGAAGAGAAGGCTTTTTAGAAAAAGCATGGGATTGGAAAAAAGAATATGGAGGAACCATTACAAAACAATTACGAAAATTAGGCTGTTCTTGTGATTGGTCCAGAGAAAGATTTACCATGGATGAGGGATTATCAGAAGCGGTAAAATATGTATTTATCAAATTATATGAAAAAGGTCTTATTTATAAAGGCAAAAAGATGATTAACTGGTGTCCTTATTGCAACACATCTATTTCCGATGCAGAGGTAGAATATGAAGAGGAGCCAACTCATTTATGGCATATTCGTTATCAAGTAAAAGGAGAAGATAGATACGTAATTGTAGCTACTACTAGACCAGAAACCATGCTGGGAGATACAGGTGTTGCCGTACATCCAGATGACGAAAGATACAAAGATTTAGAAGGAAAAACAGTCATTCTTCCTATTATGAATAAAGAAATTCCAGTAATAGCAGATGAATTTGTAGAAACACAGTTTGGAACGGGTGCTGTAAAGTTGACACCAGCCTGTGATCCAAACGATTATGCAGCTGCATTAAAACATAACCTAGAAATTGTAGAAGTATTTGACGAAAACTTTAAAATGGGAAATTTAGTACCAGAGTACAAAGGCATGGATTTGCTAGAGGCAAGAGAAAAAATAGTAGAGAGATTGCAAAAACAAGGCGATTTAATAAAAATAGAAGATTATACACATAATGTAGGAAAATGTTATCGTTGCCACCATACCATAGAGCCAAAAATATCAGAGCAATGGTTTGTCAAGATGAAACCGTTAGCAGAGCCAGCTATCGAAGCAGTAAAAAAAGGAGAAGTACGTTTTATCCCAGAGAGATTTGACAAAATCTACTATAATTGGATGGAGAATATACAAGATTGGTGTATATCTAGACAATTATGGTGGGGACATAGAATTCCAGCCTATTATTGTGAAGATTGTGATAATGTTATGGTAGCAAGCGAAGAGCCAAAACAAT
>CALXAQ010000029.1 GCA_944386335.1 uncultured Clostridia bacterium
AAAAGAGAGAATGGTAGTATATAAACCACTATACCAAAGAGAGGATAATCGTATGATTTGGGTAAGACCAGAAAAAATGTTTTTAGAGGAAATTCCAGAAAGACCAGATAATATTACAGGACAAAAATATAGATTTGAGTTAGCAGAGGAAATAGAAAAAAATTATCTAAAATAAAAGGAGAGGAGAAAAAGACATGTATAAAAAAGTAGAATTAAAACAAGATGGATTTGTAGGCATAGAAAAAGAAGTAAGAGACTTATGGGATAAAGAAAATATTATCCAAAAGAACTTTGACAAAAACAAAGGAAAAAAATATTTTACTTTTTATGATGGTCCACCTACAGCAAATGGAAAGCCTCATGTAGGGCACGTATTAACAAGGGTAATTAAAGACATTATTCCTCGTTATAAAGTAATGAAGGGATATGATGTTATTCGTAAAGCTGGTTGGGATACACATGGACTACCAGTAGAATTAGAAGTAGAGAAGAAATTAGGTATTTCAGGAAAACAACAAATAGAAGAATATGGGGTAGAGAAATTTATTGGAGAATGTAAAGATAGCGTATTTACTTATGTATCTATGTGGGAGGAAATGACAAAGAAAACAGGTTTCTGGGTAGATATGAAAGATCCTTATGTTACTTACCATGATGATTACATAGAGTCAGAATGGTGGGCATTAAAACAAATGTGGAATAAAGGTCTTCTATATGAAGGACATAAAGTAATGCCATATTGCCCACGCTGTGGAACGGCACTTTCTTCCCATGAAGTAGCACAGGGATATAAAGATGTGCAAGATTTAACTTGTACTTGTAAATTCAAAGTAGTAGGAGAAGACAATACTTACTTTTTAGCATGGACCACTACACCATGGACACTTCCTTCCAACTTAGCACTTTGTGTTAACAAAGCCTATACTTATGCTTACGTAAAAGTAGAAAGACCAATTATAGATGGAAAAATGCAAGAAGAAGGAAATCCAGAAATCTACATTTTAGCAAAAGATTTAATTCCACAAGTATTAAAAGGAATGGAATATGAGCTATTAAAAGAAGTAAAAGGTAGCGAATTATTAGGAATGAAGTATGAACAACTAATGCCATTTGCAAAAGTAGAAGGAAAAGCATTTGTTGTCATTCATGGAGACTACGTTACGATAGAAGATGGTACAGGTATTGTACACATTGCACCTGCTTATGGTGAAGATGATAGCTTTGTTTCTAAACAAAATGGAATTGCCTTTGTGAACCTAGTAGATAAGGAAGGAAAATTTGTCCCAGAAGTAGAACCATGGGCTGGAAAATTTGTAAAGGATTGCGACAAAGATATTTGTATTTGGCTTGCAAGACAAAATAAATTATTTGGTTCTGCAAAACATATGCATAGTTATCCACATTGTTGGAGATGTGATACACCACTTTTGTATTATCCAAAAGAAAGTTGGTTTGTAAAAATGACAGCAGTGCGTGACAAATTATTAGAAAATAACAATAAAATTCATTGGATGCCAGATACCATTCGTACAGGACGTTTTGGAAAATTCTTAGAGAATGTTATCGATTGGGGTATTTCTAGAGATAGATATTGGGGAACACCACTTCCAATTTGGAGATGTAGTTCTTGTGGACATTTAGAATGTATTGGTAGTAGAAAAGAATTAGAAGAAAAAGGAATTAACGTTCCAGAAGGAGTAGAGCTTCATAAACCATACTTAGACCCAATCCATTTAAAATGCCCAGAATGTGGCAAAGAAATGATAAGAGAAAAAGAAGTAATTGATTGCTGGTTTGATTCTGGTTCAATGCCTTTTGCACAATGGCATTATCCTTTTGAAAATGAGGAAATCTTTAAACAAAATTTCCCAGCACAATTCATTTCAGAAGCAGTAGACCAAACAAGAGGATGGTTCTATACATTACTTGCTATTTCTACTTGTATATTTGATACCAATCCTTTTGAAAATTGTATTGTATTAGGACATGTACTAGATAGCAAAGGACTTAAAATGTCAAAACATTTAGGCAATGTAGTAGATCCATTTGATGTACTAAATACAGTAGGAGCAGATGCTACACGTTGGCATTTCTATACATCTTCTGCACCATGGCTTCCAACAAGGTTCTCTATTAAAGATGTAGAAGAAACACAAAGAAAATTTTTATCTACTTTATGGAATGTATATTCTTTCTATGTGTTATATGCAGAAATTGACCAAATCAATCCATTAACTTTCGGCAAGATAAATAGCACTAATGTAATGGATCAATGGATTTTATCAAAATTGAATACATTGGTAAAAGATATAGACCAAAAATTAGAGCAATATGACATTACAAATGCAGCATTAGAAATAGAAGAATTTACAGATGAGTTATCTAACTGGTATGTACGTAGAAATAGAGCAAGATTTTGGGCACATGAAATGACAGAAGATAAAAAAGCAGCTTTTGCTACACTATATCAAGTATTAGTTACTTTATCTAAAGTAGCTGCACCATTTGTACCATTTGTTACAGAGGAAATCTACCAAAACCTAGTAGTTGGATTAGATAGTAAAGCACCAGAGAGTGTACATTTATGTGATTGGCCAGTGGCAGATGAAAAAGCAATTAACAAAGAGTTAGAAAAAGAAATGGGACTTGCTTATACAATTGTAAAATTAGGAAGAAGTGCAAGAAATGCAGCTAATATCAAAAATAGGCAACCACTTTCTGAAATGCTAATTTCCGCTCAAGAATTACCAGACTATTATGGTGATATTGTAAAAGATGAGCTAAATATCAAAAAGGTAGTGTTAGGAGCACAAATGTCAGATTACGTTAATTTTGAAATAAAACCAAACCTACCAGTTTTAGGAAAAGCTTATGGAAAACTAATTCCACAAATTAAGCAAGAAATTGCAAAGAAAGACCAAATGGAACTTGCTTTAAAAATACAAAAAGGTGATACAGAAACAATTAGCATAGATGGTACAGAAATAGAATTAAACAAAGACAATCTATTAATTACAATGCAAGGAAAAGAAGGTTTTGCTTTTAGTGGAGAAGGCGAAATAGGTGTTGTATTAGATACTACTATTACAGAAGAGTTAAAAGAAGAAGGCTATATTAGAGAGATTTTATCTAAAGTACAAAATATGAGAAAAGATAGTGGATTTGAAGTATTAGATAGAATTCATCTTTACCTAGCAGGAAACGAAAAACTAGAAAGCATTGTAAAGAAATATGAAGAACAATTAAAAACAGATACGCTTTCTAATCATATTTACTACGATGCCGAAAGAAACGATTATACAGAAACTACAGTCAATGGAGAGAATTTGAAAATGGCAGTAGAAGTAGTAAAATAGCAAAAAAATGCAGGAGTTCCTGCATTTTTTTTGCATAATTCAGAATTAAATGGATAAAATTATTTACAAAATCAAAAACAACTGTTATAATGTAGGCAATAATTAAAAAGCAAGGAAAGTACTAAAGAATAAAAATATTATTTATATATTTTATTCTTTTTTTACATATGTTATGAAAGACATCTGGTAAAATGTCAAGATAAAATTTAAAAAAATTTTAATTTTTTTGTACATGGATAATAGAAAAAGAGCATACTTAATAAACCTCCAGAAAAAGTATTTTTTGACAGGTAATTTCTAGAAGTGGCTACAATGGCGTATATAAAATTACGTTAACTTAACCATCTCTTTTTGAGTACTAATGTAAAGTTGATTTTTCTGTAGCATAGAAAAAATCAATTTCACGAATTTTCGTGCAGTGAGTGTGAGCGCTCTTTTATGTTGAAATCTACTGACTTTGTTAAACTTCTTTTAGTAGAATGCTTTGTAATCATCATTAAAATGTATAACACTTCCAGTAGCTTCAAGCAAATAGTAACGAGGATAATTGTTGTTACTGGCTTTTGTAATAAAAGTATTATTAGCAGTAAACTTTCCAGATTGAGGGTTACGCCAACAAAGGCTAGCAAACTTAGTTTTACCAGTACGAGCAAAATCGCTAATAACCATGCTATCTAAAGGATCTGTCTTATCAAGAGAAATAAAATATTCTCTGTAAGCTTTGATTACCTTAGGATTTAAGTAATAAACTTTAGGTTTAAAACAAGCAAAGTCAAGAGAAGAAGAAAGATAGTTGCAAATATGGAAACTGTAGCATAGACATAGTTAGACTTAGAGTTAACATCAATACCAACAAAAAGAGTTGATTGAAGTTGTTCATTCATAGTAAATTGCCACCTTTCAATTTTTAAATATATAAATTAATAAAGGATTACCCTTAGCAATTAGTATATCAACACCCTCGCACTAATCAGAACTAAGATAAGGAATATAGCCTATTTACTAAGATAGTAATTCCAAATCTTGAACAACATCTGGGTTAGAAGTAAATAACTAAAAGTAAGGAAACAGTATTTCAAAGAAGTTACCTAAGGGTACAACAAGGAAAAAAAGAATTAAGTTGGGAAAAAGTTATAAAAATCTAAAAAATAATAAAATAAATAATTAATAAGGTGATGGTGAAAAAATGAAGTTTAGCATAAAAAAATTAATATTAAGTAACTTAAATAAAAAAAAGGAAAATATAAACATAAATAGTACCTATTATCAAAAAGGTAATAATCAAACAAAAAATTTTATAGAACAATTGAAAATTGAAGAAAAAGTTATAGGTGATAGAGAAAATGGAATTATCGAAAAATATAGAAATGGAAGATTACTAAGTCGAACTCCATATTGTGATGGAAAAATAGATGGAAAAGTATATACCTATTTTGAAGATGGTAGTGTTGAGTCAGTTCAAGCATACAAAAATGGTGTTTTAAATGGAATGTCAATAATTTATGATAGAAGAGGTAATATTGTATATGATTCTGAATATGAAGAAGGTGATAGAATTGGACATGGTAATTTAGAAAGAGATTCATATTTCTATGATGTAGATAGATATATGTAAAAAGTTATTAAGTCGAAGAGGTAAATCTATAAAATGCAAACAATCTTAAAAAAGCCAGAATTATATAATTTATTGTATCAAGATGTTAAAGAGGATATATCTTTATACAAAACATTATTAAAAAGTTATGATACAATAGTAGAATATGGAGCAGGAACAGGAAGAATTACTATACCGTTAGCTATGGAAGGAAAAAAAATAAAAGCAATCGATAATGAAATTAATATGCTAGAGAATTTACATGAACAAATTTTAAAGTTAAATCTGGAAAAACAAGTACAAATTATTAATGCTAATATGATAACATATACTCAAAAAGAATTAGTTGATAGCGTGATTATGCCATTAACAGTATTTAATTATATAATGGATGAAAAGGAACAAGATGAATGTTTATTTAATGTACATAAATATTTGAAAGATGATGGAGTCTTAATCTTAGAATTATTGACTAAAAAGACGTTTCTGGAGTTAGAAAGTGATAAAAGTAATGATAAATATAAATATATTAAAAAAATTAATGTAGATGATGGTTATTATGAATATTGGAGAAGAACAAGGCTTGATAAAGAAACAAACTATATTAAGCAAAAAAGACTATTTAAGCATTTTAATAAACAAGAAGAGAATGATAATGAGGAAATGTTTATATGGCAAAATAGATTTATTAGCTATGAAACAATTAAAGATAAATTGAAAAAAAATGGCTTTACTATAGAGGAAGCTTATGGCAATTGTCAGTTAGAGTCTTTTAACAACGATAGTGAAGATTTATTTATTAAAGCTAAAAAGCAATAATACATAAATCTCATTATACATATTTTTTATACGAGGAGGTATAGAAATGAAATCAATTAACACAAACATTGTATCAGTAGAAAAAATTTCTTCTGCAAATGCTTCTTGCATGTATCACAGTGCTTCTTGCATGTATCATGTATAATTGAGCAAAGATGGGCAGATTATAAAATTTGTCCATCTTTTAATAATTTTTATTAAATAAGAAGAGGAGATAAGATATGAAATTAATTAATGAAGTTCAATTTGTAAAATTAAATGAAGATAAAATCGTTATGCTAAATTTAATGAATGCTGCTGCTGATATATTAGATTTAGACACATATGATAAATTAATAAATAATATTGATGCTTTAGATGAAAACACAATAGATAAATTAAAAGAAAGAAAATATGTATTTGATTCGGATGAAGAATATGATAAATTTTTATCTGAATTGAATGAAAAAATAAATGAAGCTGAAAAAAATAGTCCTCCTTGTTTTTTAGTTATACCAACATATAGTTGTAATTTAAAATGTACATATTGCTATGAAAGAACATATAAAATAGATAATGTAAAAGAAGAAAATCCATTGGGAATTTGTGATAAACAATTTGAGATAATAGACAATATTGTAAAGAAATATAAAGAAAAAAATCCAAAATTCTCTAATTTGAAGGACATAAGGATAACAATAATGGGAGGAGAGCCATTATTAAAAGTTAATAAGAATATCATAGAATATATCTTTAATAAAGTTAAAGAAAGAAAATATAGTGTGGATATTGTAACTAATGGAGTAGAATTAGATTCATTTATGGAAATATTAAAACAAGATTGTTTAGATCATATACAAATAACTTTGGATGGTTCAAAAGAAATACATGATAAAAGAAGAGTATATGCTAATGGGAAAGGAAGCTTTGACGGAATATTAAGAAACATTGATATTGCATTAAAGAATAATATAAAAATCTTTTTAAGAGTTAACGTGGATAATGAAAATTTATATGATTTACCGGAATTAGCAAATATTCTTATCAGTAAATTTAAAGATAATAAAAAATTATATCCTTATATTTACCTTTTACAAGATGGTGGATGTTCAGGAGACGCTAATGTTGTCAAAGAAGAAGTTGGAATAGAAGAAGTATTTAAATTAGAGCATAAATATCCACAAGTGCAAATTTTCAGAAAAAAATTTCATCCAGAAATGTTTATAAACGCAATATTTAATAATATAGAATTTAAACCATCTTTGAGACATTGTGGAGCAGCAATAAATCAACATATATTAGATTCTAAAGGAAACATATATAGATGTTGGCATGGAATAGGTAATGATAATTATAGTACAGGTAAATATATACCTGATATAAAAGAGAATAAGGAAAAAAATAAGAAATGGGATAACAGATCTGTATTAAATCTAGAAAAATGTAAAAAGTGCAAATATAGATATATTTGTGGAACTGGTTGTCCAGCTGCTACTCATAAAGGAGAAAATGAATTTGATATTGAAAAAGAAAGTTGTGTAGATTATGAAAAGTTAATTGAAACTATAATTAAAGAAAAAATAAAATAAAAGGAGGTAGCTTTTTTGGAAAAAGAAAAACTGATGACACTTGGTGTATTTGCACATGCAAATGCTGGAAAAACTACTATAACAGAAAATTTACTATATGATACCCACGTTATTGATAAAATGGGAAGGGTTGATACTGGAGATACTGTAACAGATTCTATGAAAGTAGAAAAAGAAAGAGGTATTACAGTCAGATCCTCTTTAGTATCTTTTAATGCTGAAGGAAAAAAAGTACAATTAATAGATACGCCAGGACATGTCGATTTTTCTGCCGAAGTTGAAAGAGCTATAAATGTTCTTGACGGAGCAGTACTTGCAATATCAGGGGTAGAGGGTGTTGAAGCACAAACATACACAATTTGGAATGAACTAAAAGAAAAAAGAGTTCCAACAATTTTTTTCATAAACAAAATGGATAGAGAGGGAGCAAACTATGATAAGGTCTTAAAAGAACTTAGAGAAAAGCTAAAAATACCAATTATCTCACTTGAGAGAATTGAAAAAAAAGGAAAAGATTTTACTATTAGTAAATTATCAAAAGATGAAATAATTGAACAACTTTCTTTAGTCGAAAATGGTGTTGATGATTTATTGGAAAAATATTTGAATGATCCTAATAGTGTTTCTAGCCAAGAATTAGAGAAAAGAATTGAAGAATTATCAAAAGAAGGAATAATTAATATAGCAATAGGTGGAAGTGCTTTAAAGAGTAGAGGTACTAACGAGTTAGTGCATTACATATCAAGTTGTTTGCCAGAAACAAAAAGAGAATTGGAAGAACCATTTTCTGCTTATGTTTATACT
>CALXAQ010000030.1 GCA_944386335.1 uncultured Clostridia bacterium
ATAAAACCTATTTTGTGTAGGTGCTATTTTAATCCAGTTTTAGAATTGTGTTATTTTAGATAGTAATAAAACTATGGAATTTTGCGTTTTTTTATCACATCAGTTTTAGAATTGTGTTATTTTAGATAGTAATAAAACGAATTGGTTTGATAATTTTAATGAATGGCAGTTTTAGAATTGTGTTATTTTAGATAGTAATAAAACCATTTTAAAAATTTAGGGCACACACCGGCGGTTTTAGAATTGTGTTATTTTAGATAGTAATAAAACAAAAATACAGAGTTACATGATGCAAGCATAGTTTTAGAATTGTGTTATTTTAGATAGTAATAAAACAGTTATATGCTTTTAATTTGCATAAGGTTTGTTTTAGAATTATGTTATTTTAGATAGTAGTAAAACTACATACTTTTTTCTTCAGGTGGTGTGTCGTTTTAGAATTGTCTTACTTTAGATAGTAACAAAACAGAGCAACAGACTCTTAATTTGGAGGTTCTGTTTTAGTATTATGTTATATTAGATAGTAAATGTAGGAGGGTGAAGATATGTCAAATAAAATAGAAATAGAAGCAAGTTACTATTTAGACCGAAATTATGATGAAATATTAGAGAAAATAAAGAAAGAAAAATTTGAAAAAATAGAGGAAGTTACAGAAGAAGATACCTATTATACAGATAAAGAATTTACATTTATCCGAGATAAAATATGTTTAAGAACTAGAAAAAAAGATAATGATTTTCTAGAACTCACTTATAAGCCAAAAGTAGATGATAAAATAGAAAAATATGGGAAACGAGAAGTAAATATAAAATTGAAACCAGAAGATAAAGAAGATATAAATTATATATTAGGAGAATTGGGTTACATAAGTTATATATCGTTTAAAAAACATAGAAAAACTTATTCAAAAATAATAAATCATGTTCAATATAATATAATGCTAGACAATATTGAAGGAATTGGAGATTTTATAGAATTAGAAATTTTAGTAGACACAGAGAAACAAAAAGAAGAATTTCATGAGGAACTAGATAATTTTATTAAAGAAATGAATTGTGATAAATTAAGAGAAAAAGAAAAGCCATATAGAGATATAGTAAAAGATTACTACGATAAGAAAACAAACTTATAAAGCAGTACAAAGTAAAAATAAGCCAAAATTTTCTGCAATTTACTCTTGTCTAACGCTTAAAAATATAGTATAATAGAAAAGGTCGAAATAAGGAGTGGTATCGAAGTGGTCATAACGAGCTACACTGGAACTGTAGTAGTCGGATTTCCCGGCCCGTGGGTTCGAATCCCACCCACTCCGCCAAAACAAAACTATGTATAATTGTTCTTACAAGGCAAATACATAGTTTTTTCTTTAAAATGCAAGTTACAATAAAGGCAAAAAGTGGGCAAAAATGAGATAAAAAATGAGGTAAAAGATGGAAGAAAAAATAAAGCAAATGATAGTACCACTTTTGGATTGGTATGAGAAGAATAAAAGAATTCTGCCATGGAGAGAGAAGATTCCTAATCCCTATCATGTATGGCTATCAGAGGTTATGCTGCAACAAACAAGGATAGAAGCGGTAAAGAAATATTATGAGAGATTTCTTATACAACTACCAACCATAGAAGATTTAGCAAAAGTAGAAGAGGAAAGACTACTAAAATTATGGGAAGGATTAGGCTATTACAATAGAGCTAGAAACTTAAAAAAAGCAGCTCAAATGATAGTGGAAAAATACGATGGGAAAATGCCAGACAAATGGGAAGAACTACAAAAACTACCAGGAGTAGGAGAATATACTGCAGGAGCAATTGGTTCTATTTGTTTTGGATTAAAAGTACCGGCGGTGGATGGAAATGTATTAAGAGTTATTTCTCGTGTGATAGGTAGTAAAGAAAATGTACTATTACCAGAAACAAAAAGGAAAGTAACAAAGTTATTGCAAGACAATATGCCAGAAGAAGCAGGCAAATGGAACGAAGCACTTATGGAATTAGGAGAAATCATTTGTCTACCAAATGGGGAACCACTTTGTAAGCAATGTCCTATTCAAAATATATGTAAAGCCCTAAAAGAAAATGAGGTAAATCAAATTCCTGTTAGGATAAAAGAGCAAAAAAGAAAAATAGAAGAAAAAACAGTATTTATAGTGCAACACGAAGATAAAGTAGCTATTCAAAAAAGAGCAGATGAAGGAATATTAGCAGGCATGTATGAATTTCCACATGTGGAAGGAAAAAAGAAAGAAGAGGAAATAGCTTCTATTTTAAAAGAATGGGAAATACAAAATTTTATTTTGAAAGAAAAACGTCATGGAAAGCATATTTTTACACATAAACAATGGAATATGGTAGCCTATTACATACAGGTAAAAGAAATAAATACAAATTGGGAATGGGTAACCAAAAAACAGCTGGAAGAAAAATATGCTATGCCGACAGCTTTTAAAAAGTTTCCAATAGAATTGAGATGAAGAGGAGAAGAAAAATGGAGTCACAATTTGCAAGAAACGAATTATTAATAGGAAAAGAAAAACAAGAATTGTTAAAAGAGAAAAAGGTAGCCATTTTTGGTTTAGGAGGAGTTGGCTCTTACGTATTGGAAGGACTAGTAAGAGCAGGAATAGGAAAATTTATATTGATAGATAATGATACTATTAACTTATCCAACCTAAATAGACAGTTGTTAGCAACCACAAAAACCATAGGCAGAAAAAAAGTAGAAGTGGCAAAAGAAAGAGTAGAAGAAATTTACCCAGAAGCGAAAGTAGAAATTTACGATACCTTTTATTTACCAGGACATCCAGAAAATATTTTAGAAAAAAACGTGGACTATGTGGTAGATGCAGTAGATACGGTAACTGCTAAAATTTTAATTATACAAGAAGCAAAACAACTAGAAATACCTGTTATTTCTAGTATGGGAACGGGAAATAAATTAGATGCTACTAAATTTGAAGTAGCAGATATTAGCAAAACATCGGTGTGTCCTCTGGCAAAGGTAATGAGAAAAGAATTAAAAAAGAGAAATATAGAAAAGGTAAAGGTAGTTTTTTCAAAAGAAGAACCTATACAAGTTGTAAGTAGCGGAAAGGAACAAGTACCGGGAAGTATTTCTTTTGTGCCATCTGTAGCAGGGCTAATAATAGCAGGAGAGGTAGTAAAAGATTTGTGCGAAATAAATTAACAAACAAAAGAAAAAAACTTGCGAAAATGCAAGTTTTTTCTTTTCGTAAATCAAATAAAAATAAAATAATAGGATAGACCTATCTTTTTCTACAGTTATTATACAAAATTCTACAAAAAATGCAAGGATTTTTGCAAAATTTTACAAAAAATCAGGGTTGTAAAATAGAAGGAAAAATGATACAATAAAACACATGAAAAAGATAGACAGACCATATATTAGCAATAAGAGGTGAGAAAATGGAAAAGCAAGAAATAGCAAAGGACTTACGTAAAAAATTACCAGAGCTAATGATAAAAGAAAACGAAGACATGAAAAAGCATACTTCTTTTAAAATAGGAGGAGTGGCAGATATTTTTGTAAAAGTAAAAACACAGCAGGAACTAAAAGGCGTCATAGAATATGCAAAGGAAAAAGAAATTCCGATTACTATCATAGGAAATGGGAGCAACCTTTTAGTAAGAGATAAAGGAATAAGAGGAATTACCATACAAATAGGCATGGACCATATAAATATGCAAGAGACGGAAGATGGAAAGGTAGAAATACAAGTGGATAGTGGTGTGAAATTGGGCATGCTTGCTAGCAAATTACAAAAGGAAGGAATAGAAGGTTTTAGCTTTGCAGCAGGAATTCCTGGTACAATAGGAGGAGCTATCCGAATGAACGCGGGAGCTTACGGGAAAGAAATGAAAGATATTGTAACAGAAGTAACATCACTCAAAGAAAATGGAGAAATACAAACGAAAAAGGGAGAAGATTTACATTTTTCTTATAGACATAGTAGATTTATGGAAGAAAAGGAAATTATTTTATCAGCGAAATTATCTTTAGAAAAAGGAAATGCAGAAGAAATTAAAAGAAAGATGGAAGAATTAAATGCTAGTAGAAAAGAAAAGCAACCCATAGAAATGCCAAGTGCAGGAAGTACTTTTAAAAGAGGAAGAAATTTTGTAACAGCACAGTTAATTGATGAGGCAGGATTAAAAGGATATCAAATAGGGGGAGCACAGGTTTCTACAAAGCATGCAGGCTTCATTGTGAATACAGGAAATGCAACAGCAAAAGATGTATTAGATTTAGTAGATTATATTATCAAAGTGATATTTGAAAAGTTTGGTAAAATAGTGGAATTAGAAGTAGAAGTAGTAGGAGAGGAATAAGAGAAAGGATTGAATGAAAATATGAAAGGCTTTTTAAAATGGTTTAAAGGGGAAGCAAAAATGAAAAGATGGTTTATTGTCATCTTACTAGGAATTTTTTTAGCTTGCTATGGCATGACAAAATTGTTAGTGGGAGATAAGCTAGAGTTCTTAGATTTAGCGTATATTATTGCTACTTTTGTGGTTGGATTTACTTTAGTAATTGTTAGTATTGTTTTTATTCAAAAAAGAACATTAGAAATGTTAGTACAAGAGACCGATACAAGAAATGAGGCAAAAACAGGCAAAGTAAAATCTTTAATCTTTAATAAAAAGGTGTATGACGAAGGACCAAATATTGTGGTAATAGGTGGAGGCTCTGGATTAGATTCTGTATTAAAAGGACTAAAAAATTACACAAGTAATTTAACAGCCATTGTAACAGTATCGGATTATGGAGAACAAGCAACAGATTCTAGAAAGCTATTAGAACTATTGCCTTTAGATGATATAAAAAATAGTTTGGTTGCTTTATCTTCAGAAGAAGCGGCAATGAAGAGCATTTTAAATTATGAATTTACAGAAGGAAGACTAAAAAATCTATGCTTTGGAGATATCTATTTATTAGCAATGCGTGAAATCTACGGCAACTTTTCTTCTTCCATAGAAGCCTCTAAAAATGTACTAAATATTACAGGAAAAGTACTTCCTGTTACCTTAGAGGCAATTGATATTTGTGCAGAGCTAGAGGATGGAACCGTAATAAAAAGCAAGAGAGAAATTCCGGAAGTAGTGAGCGATAAAATTAGTAAAATTAACCGTATTTTTATTAATCCATCCAATTGTACACCGGCACCAGGAGTAATAGAGGCAATCCAAAATGCAGATGCTATTATTATAGGACCAGGAAGTTTGTATACCAATGTAATTCCTAACCTTTTAGTAAAAGGAGTAGCAAAAGCCATTAAAGAAAATAAGGGCTTCAAAATTTATATTAGCAATATTATGACAGAGCCAGGACAAACAGATAACTATACCTTATCAGACCACATCAAAGCAATTCAAGAACATGCTGGAAAAGATATTTTTGACTATTGTATTTACGATACTGGAGAAATTGTACCAGAATTTGTGAGAAGATATAACAAAGAAGGCAAAGATTTAGTAGAGCAAGATGTTGCCAAAGCAAAAGAAGAAGGCGTAAAATTAATACAAAGAAATTTATCTTACATAGATGGAGAATATATTCGTCATAATCCAGATGCCATTGCTTCTGCTATTATTGAATTGGTTTGTGAAGATATGAAATTTAGAGATATGCAAAACGATGCACAATATCTCATGTTAAATTCTAGGTTAAAAGATACAAAGAAAAAATTAAAAGAAGAAACCGGAAAGAAAGTAAAGAATGAAAAGAAAAAAGTAAGCAAAAGTAAGGAAAATAGAAAAACTAGTAAATTTGCAGAAAAATATCAAGATAGAATTCTTTCTATCAAAGAAAGTGACGAAAAAGCCATAAAAAGAAAAAAAGCAAAACAAGCAGCGAGTAAGAAGAAATAGGGAAAAAGCAAAAGAAAAGGAGAGAAAAACAAATGAAATATGAAAAGATAGAATTAAAAGATGGTTTAGCAAAAGAATGGATTATCACAAATGGAATAGGGGGATTTGCAAGTTCTAGCATATTAGGAGCGAATACAAGAAGATATCATGGGTTGCTTGTGGCTCCACTTACTCCACCTGCCAGAAGATATTTGTTATTGTCCAAATTGGATGAGAGTATTACAATCGATGGAAATCAGTACGACTTATATACGAATGTTTGTCGTAATTATATTTCACGAGGATATACCCATTTAAAAAGTTTTGAAAAAGAATATATCCCTATTTTTACTTATCAAGTGCAAGACGTCATGATAAAAAAATATATTTGTATGGAATATGGAAAAAATACAGTATGTGTGTATTATCAAATAGATAATCCAAATCATGAAACGAAACTTACGCTAACTCCTATCTTAAATTTTAGAGATTTTCATGGAGATACATTTAGGCATACTTTCCACATAGAACAAAAGGTAAGCAAAACAAAGGCAAAAGTAATTGTAGATGACAACGCACAATTTCCAATTTATCTATATTGTTCAGAAGGAAATTATATTTCTTATGAAAATAATAGTTTTCAAAATATGTTCTATTTGCAAGAAGAAAAGAGAGGTTTCAATCCAGAAGAAAATCATGCTATTCCAGGTTCTTATGAAATAGAAATTGGTCCAAATGAACAAAAAGAAATTACTTTTGTAGCATCTTTAGAGGAAAATATCGAAGAAATCAATGCAAAAATATTAATTAGTAATGAAATTGCTAGAATATCGGAATTATTATACGACTCAGAGTTAACAAGAGTGGGAAGAAAAGAAATAGAAGATAAAGATTATAAAGATTTAATGAAAAATTATATGATTGCTGTAGATAACTTTATTGTATATAGACCTTCTTTTGGATTACATACAGTAATTGCAGGATATCCATGGTTTTTAGACTGGGGAAGAGATACGCTTATTGCTTTTGAAGGACTTTTGCTAAAAACAAAGCAATATAAGATAGCAAAAGAAATCTTGCAAACCTGTATGAAAGATGTAAAATTTGGACTTGTGCCAAATGGATATTCTGGTTATGACAATAGACCACTCTATAATAGTGTAGATGCTTCTCTTTTATTGTTTGAGCAGGCAAAAAAATATCTTCGTTATACGAATGATGAGACATTTGTAAAAGAAGAAATGTATCCTGTTTTAGAGAAAATTATAGCTTCTTATGCAGCAGGAATTGATGTAGATAATAACAATATTTATTTAGATGAAGATGGGCTAATTGTTTCAGGAACTCCAACCACACAAAATACATGGATGGATGTAAAAATAGGAGAATATGCTGTTACACCACGAAATGGAAAAGTGGTAGAAATCAATAGTATGTGGTACAATGCTTTAAAAATTATGCAAGAATTAGAAAGTACGTGGGGCAAAAAAGCGATGGCAACCAAATATGGAAAAATGGCGGCAAAATGTCAAAATGCTTTTGTAGAAAAGTTCTATAACAAAAAAAGAAAATGCTTGTACGATGTGCTAGGAGATTCTAAAATAAGACCAAACCAATTATTTAGTTTGTCACTTACCTATCCAGTTTTAGATCCAAATTCAGATATTGCAAAAGAAATGTTGGAGACAGTAACCAAGAAATTATTAAATAGCCATGGACTAAAAACACTAGCAAAAGGAGAAGAAAATTACATAGAAGTATATGAAGGAGACCCATTCAGAAGAGATATGAGTTATCATCAAGGAATTACATGGCCATGGTTATTAGGGATTTATTATGATGCGCTTAAAAAAGTAAAAGAAACGCAAAAAAATAAAGAAGAAAAAAAGAAATACGAAGAGCAATATAAAGCGTTTGTAGAAGATGTAAAGAAAACCTTCCTAAAAGAGTTTTATGAAGGAAAAACAGTAGGAGGAATTCACGAAATTTACGACTCTTGCAGACCTTATGAAGCAAAGGGAGCATTCCAACAAGCATGGAGCATTGCAGAAGTATTTCGTATTATATTAGAAAATACCCCAAAAGAGGGATAATCTGTTAAATAGAATAGACAATGATAACTCATACAAAACAGTGAAGAAAAACAAAGAAATGAGGCAAAAGAAAAAATGAGAATATTAGGAATAGACCCAGGATTTGCAATTACTGGATATAGCGTTATCGATTACATAGGAAACCATTTTAAACTAA
>CALXAQ010000031.1 GCA_944386335.1 uncultured Clostridia bacterium
TAGAAGAAGATGGATATACACAGCCAATTGTAACCTATTATGATAAAGAACATGATCAATATATTGTTATAGACGGTTTTCACCGTTATAGATGTGCAAAAGAATATTTTCATTTAAAAGAAATTCCAATTGTTACCATAGATAAAGACTTAGAAAATCGTATTGCCAGTACAATTAGACATAATAGAGCAAGAGGGACACATCAAATTATAGATATGTCCCACATAGTATTAGAATTAACAGAAAGAGGTTGGACAGATAGACAAATATCTAAACATTTAGGAATGGAATTAGATGAAATTATTCGTTTAAAACAGATTACAGGTTTAAAAGAAATGTTTGCTAATCATGTGTTTAGTAAGTCATGGGAAGAATTTGATGAAAAAGCACGTAAATCAACATAAAATTTAAAAAATTAGGCATACTAATAGCAGTCTAAAAAAGAAAGGATTGTGGTTGGTATGGAAAAAAATCAAAAAATTAATTGTACAGTAACAAGTTGTAAATACAACAAAAATCAAGAACAAGAATGTGCTTTAGAGCAAATTATTGTAACTCCTATAGAAAATTGCGAGACAAAACAACCAGACGAATCGATGTGTAGTAGTTATAAAAATGCAAAATAGAATATACTTTTAAGTTAAGCAGGGCCGTTTCCTAAAAAATAGTTTTAATAAGAGGGGAATACAGTTCTGCTTAACTTTATATAAAAAAACGACTATTTTTTACATAAATATTGCAATAGAGAAATAAATAGTATATAATACTTAACATAAAGGTAATTTTTCACTCAAATATAAGTATATTAGAGAGAAATACCTTTACATTGTAACTAATAGGCACAAGAAAGGAGTCTAGCTTATGCAAAAAACATTTGTACTCAGCACAAAATCTCTGTTATCTTCAGAAAACAGTACGCAACGGTTTGGAGAAGATAACGAAATTGTAATTCCTATGGCAATCTTGGAGAATTTACAACATTTTCATGGAACTGCAGAAGAGAAAAAAATGGCAAAAAAAATTCTGGAATATATAGAATCCTTTTCTGTTTATGATTTATATAACAAAGGAGTGGTTCAGGAGAATGGAAGCAAGTTATGGATTTGTGATGACTACCCTGATGAGGAAATAGAGATAAATGTTTCAAGTCTGTATAAAAGGTGTTTTCAAATTTGTAAAAAATTAGCGAAAACACGCAAGAATGTTATCTTTATTTCTAAAGATCCTGTGATTAGAATAAAAGCACGGAGAATTGGAATACAGGCACAAAATTTTAAGGATGATTTGTTTCCAAAGTTATCAGAACAGTATACAGGAAGAATAATGGCTAGTGCATTAAGTAGCAATATTGATAAACTGATAAAAGAAGGGGAAGCACCAAAGGAAATTATATGGGAACATGAAGAAATAGATTGGCATCCTAATTTGTTTTTAAATGTGAAAACAGAAAAAGAGTCTACCTCTATTATTATACGGTATGATGGAGAAAAGTTAGTGCCACTAAGATTTTCAGAAAGGGATTATCCAGACCATTTAAAGACTAAAAATGCTGGTCAAAAAATGGCAATGGAATGTTTACTGGCCTATCCTCAAGATGCCCCATTAGTGATTATAAAAGGTGGGGCAGGAACTGGAAAAACATTTTGTTCTTTAGCTGTTGGGTTGGATCATTTAAATGGTGTAAAAAGAGAAAAAAGGTATCGCCAAATATTAGTTGCTATACCTCCAACTACCGTAGCAGGAGAAAATATTGGAGCACTTCCAGGAGATATTGATAGGAAAGTAGGACCTAAGTTAGGAGGAATTCGTGACAATTTAAAGGTTATATTAACTCCTGATTGGGAGGATAAAGTCAAAAATCATCAAGATAACGAAAAATACAATATTGAGGACGGAGAAGAGTTTTTTGAACGAGGGCTGATAGAAATACAGCCTATTGGTTTTTTAAGAGGAAGAACGATTACCAACACTTTTTTTATTATTGATGAAACCCAGAATATAGAACCAAATGTAATAAAAACAATTATTACGCGAGTAGCGAGAGGTTCTAAGTTTGTTTTTCTGGGAGATCCTTCGCAGGTAGACAATCCAAAATTAAATGAAAGGTATAATGGACTTGTGTATATCTCTGAAAAATTTAAAAATTCTCCACTTGCTTGGCAGGTAACTCTGACGGAAGAAGAATCTGTTAGAAGCCCACTTGCTAAATATGCATCAAAAATTTTATAATGTAAAGGAATAGGGTTGCACAAAATTTATGTGCAACCCTGTATTGACGAAAAAAGAGCTTAAGGATATAATAAGCATGGGAAAAATAAATAGATTCCAAATAAAGAGAATCAAAAGGAGGAAAAAATATGTTAATAACCACAAAGGAAATGTTTGAAAAATCTATGAAAGAGCATTTTGCAATAGGAGCTTTTAATGTAAATAATATGGAGATTATTCAAGGAATTGTAGATGCGGCAGCAGAGCAAAGGTCACCAGTTATCATGCAAGCATCTTCTAGTGCTATTAAGTATGCAAGAATAAATTATTTAATGAAAATGGTAGAAGCAGCTGTAGAAGAATATCCAGATATACCAATGGCAATTCATTTAGACCATGGACCAGATTTTGAAACTTGCAAGATGTGTATCGATAATGGATTTACGTCTGTAATGATAGACGGTTCTAAATATGACTTTGAAGAAAATATAGCACTTACCAAGCAAGTAGTGGATTATGCACATGCACATGGTGTAGTAGTAGAAGCAGAATTAGGAAAATTAGCAGGAATAGAAGATGATGTAAATGTAGCAGCAAGTGATGCTATGTATACAGATCCAGAACAAGCAAAAGAATTTGTGGAAAGAACTAGATGCGATTCTTTAGCCATTGCAATAGGAACAAGCCATGGAGCTTATAAATTTAAAGGAGAAGCAAAATTAAGATTTGACATTTTAGCAAAAGTAAAAGAATTAATACCCAATACACCAATTGTGTTGCATGGAGCTTCTAGCGTTATCCCAGAATTAGTAGAAATATGTAATAAATATGGTGGGCAAATTCCAGGAGCAAAGGGTGTACCAGATGAAATGTTACACGAAGCAAGTATTTCTGGAGTTTCTAAGATTAATGTAGATACAGATTTGCGTTTAGCTATGACAGCAAACATACGAAAAGTATTTGCTGAGGATCCATCTGCATTTGATCCAAGAAAATATTTAACTCCAGCCAGAGATGCTGTAAAACAAACAGTATCTCATAAAATGAGAGATGTATTTGGATCTGCTAATAAGGCATAAAAAAATTAGAAAATAATAAGTTATAAAGAATAAAATAGAAATAAACAGCGTATGTTACCTTCTACATACGCTGTTTACATAGTTAATGGCAAATTTTCTATTTTAAATTTTCCTTTAATGCTTTTCTCATTTTCATTTCAGCATCCTTTTTAGCAATATCTTGGCGTTTATCATATAATTTTTTTCCTTTTCCGATGCCTAATTCTAGCTTTACTTTATTGGCACTCCAATAAAGGCTAATAGGTACTAAAGTATATCCTTTTTGTTGTATCTGACCTATTAACTTTCGAATTTCTTGTTTATGAAATAATAATTTTCTGTCACGAAGAGGATCTTTATTAAAAATATTACCATGCTCATAAGGACTAATATGCATGCCATAGATATAAACCTCACCTTTGTGGATGGAAGCATAAGCATCTTTGATGTTTACTTTTCCACTACGAATAGATTTTATTTCTGTTCCTGTTAAAACAATTCCAGCCTCTAGTGTACTCACAATAGTATAATTATGTCTAGCAGTAGGATTTTTTGCAATTATTTTCTGCATTTTAGGATTTTCCTTTCTATTTTTTCTTCATTATAACACGAGAAAAAATAGAAGTAAATATATTTATAAATAGAAGGTTATTAGTAAAATTAAATATTTTAGCAACAGCTAATTTCCACATTTTAATAGAAAATTGAAAACAATTAAAAAATGTGGTATAAGTATATCAAATATAATAAAAAGACAATAGAGAGATGAAAAAGAAATATGTAAACATTATAAATAAAATGTCATTAGAAGAATTGTAAACAAAAAGGAGGTCTTATATAACATAGATCTCCTTTTGTCAGAACTACTTTTCTTCTTCGTCATCATCATTATTAGTGATGTAATGATTGTTTTTTACATAAGACCAAACAAGAGTAACAATTCCAATACCAGCTAAAACAACGATGAACCAGCCTTAAGTAGAATAGTGCATTCCTCCAAATGATGCTCTATTATTTTCTGAAGTTGTTCGAGTAGCTACATAATTATCACTTGATTGACGCAGAT
>CALXAQ010000032.1 GCA_944386335.1 uncultured Clostridia bacterium
GTTACTTTAAATGCAATCTCTTTACTTTCTCCTGCTGCCAAATCTACTTTTATTCCACTTGCTAAGTCGTCTGCTGTTTTACTTGCATCTGCTATTCCATTTATTTGGATACTTCCTTCTACAAAGCTTGTTCCTGTTGGAATAGTATCTTTTACCATGACACTAGTTGGGGCTGTTCCTTTACTGTTATCTAAGTGGATAGTATATGTGATTTCGTCCCCCACTTTTACTGTCCTTCCTGACTCTGGATTAGATGACTTATTATATTTTAAATCTGACTTATTTACCTCTGTTGTTACTTCATTCGTTGGTTCATCTGTACTTTCTGGATCCTCTGGTTTCTTATTGATTGTTGCTGTATTTTTAATGTCTTTTCTAAGTAGTTCTCCTTCTAACTCATTTACAGTTACTGTAAAGCTTACGGTTGCCTCTCCCATAGTATTTTCATCTGTTCTTTCTGGCACAGTTACTCTAATGCCGTTTGCTAAGTCGCCTGCTGTTTTACTTGCATCTGCCACTCCATTTACTTGTACACTTCCTTCTACAAAGTTTGTTCCTTCTGGAATACTATCCTTTACAACTACCTCTTGTCCTAAATCTCCGCTATTTTGCACTCTTATTGTGTATGTAATCTTTTCACCTTCTACTACATAGTTCAAACCATTTTCTGTTGTCATTTCTTTTTGACTATGGATGACTGGACCTTTATAGGTATTTGTTATAGTTATTCCATTTATCTCTTTTTTGTAATATTTTAAATCTCCTGTATTTACTTCTACTTCATCTACTGTGTATTCTATTTCTTCTCCTTGTTCATTGTATTTTGGTAAGTCTGTAAATGTCCATGTCCATACTTTTTCATTTCCTTCTATGGCATTAGCATTATTTAATACTTTTTCTGCTATCACATCTGGTCCATTCTTTACTTGTACTTTTACCTCTTTTGGTATTCCATATTCGTTATTCGTATGATCCCATTCTTTTCTTACTTCCACACTCTTTGTATATTCTGTTTCTGTTATTACTTTTACTTCTTCTGTTTCCTCTTCTTGCTTTGTTTCTTCTAGTTTTATTCTTCCTTGTGCTATATTTTCAAAGCTTGGCTTACTGTAATCCATATTTTTATATACCACTGTGATTTCTTTTGTAATTGCTATTTCCTTTACTCCTTCTGTTTCCTCATAGGTGTTAATGTTTTCTATTTCTTCTGTCCATGTTATCGTTTTTTCAAGCTCGTTATACACACCTCCCATTTCTTCTATTTTTAGCTTCGTTTCCTCCGTTATCTCAAATGGTAGTTTATCTATTATTGTTACTTCTGCTTTTCCTATATATTCTTCTATTTTTGCTTTGTAACTTATTGTATAACTTACTTCTTGGTCTTCTTTTGTTATCTTTTCTGTTCCTGTCTTCTCTATTGTATTTTCTGTTATTTTTCCATCCTTTATCTGATAGTAGTAGATAATTTCTATTGGCTCTTTTGTCATCTCTCCATTTGGATTTCCCACTACTTCTACATATTCATAGTTTTCTGCTATATCTTCTGATTTTTGACTTACATATATGTCTCCTATGACTCCTGTTTTTATTTCATCTTCTACTACTCCTCCCTCTTTTGATGGTACTTTTTCTTCTGTGTATTCTCCTGTTTCTTTGTTATAAATATAGTGATGTACAATAATCTGTGCAGGAATTTTTTCAAAGCTTACTATTACTTCTTGATTTTCTTTCATATCTATAAATTTGTCTAATTCTACTGTTCCATCTTCGTTTGTTGTAAACTCTATTTCTTCCCCATTTACTGTTATTCTGCTTACTCTATACCCTTCTTCTGGAGTTGCAATAATATCTTTTATACTATCTTCTCCATATTCTACTGTTTCATATGGTCTTTCTCCTTTTCCTGTAATTGTTCCTCCTTCTCCTTCTACTTTCGTGGTTATTTCTACTGTTTTTACTTTGTAATAGTACGTTACTTCTACAAAATTCCCTGTATAGATTCCTTCCCAATTATCTGGTTGTTCTACTAATTCATATTTTTCACTTAATTCCTCCTCTGTTAATGCATCAGTTGTATATCTCTCTCCTTCTTTTCCTGCATCTGTTTCATCTTTTGCTAAGCTTCCATCCGCTAATGGTACTTTATCTTCTGTTCCTTCTATATAATGATGAACTATTAATGGTATGTCTTTTACTTCATAATAGTAAATGACTTCTTGGGTTCCTGATACATAGCTTCCTGTTGCTGCTGCCGATTCATAATAAGTATTATTTCCGTCTGGAATTATATAGTTTCCTTCTTTATCTTTTATTAGTTGATATTTTTCTAAGTCTAAATGTGGCTCTGTTGTATATCCTTCTCCTATTTTTCCTTCCTTGTAATCATCTTCTGCTACTTTTGTTGTGGTGTATTCTCCTGCTTCTGTTTTTAAATAGTGATGTACAATTACTTTTGCTTTTTCTTTGTTTTCTACTAGGAATTCTCCATTTTCTCCTACGATCACTTTTACTCCATTGTTATTCTCTACCACACTATTTCCTTCTTGTCTAAATTCTATGACGATTGGTTCTTCTATTGCTTCATATCCCTCTGGTGCTTGTAGCTCTGTTAAACTATATCTTCCATATGGTACATCTGTTACTGCTTCTCCTTTTTCGTTTGTTTCTATCTCTGTATGATACAATTCTGAATCATTCAAACTTATACTTATGCTATTTACTGTAAATTTATCCTCTCCTTCATCCGTTGATGAATTTTTATAATATCCTAGGTGTAAATAATACATACTTCCGCCTTGTAGCACTGTTGTGTAATCTGTTGGTGTTATGCTACTTGTTGATGTGCCTGAAATTCTGAAAATTCTTCCATTACTACTATAGGATGGTGCATTTGTATTTTGTGTAATTGTTGCATATCCATAATCTCCACTTTGACTCGATACATTTGCATTGACTACTAGATTATATTTCCCTGTTAAATTCCTTAAATCAATTGGTATATAAGAATTTGCTGTTGTACTTGCTTTTCCTTGATTGTTGGATTCATACCCACCTTGTCCATTAGATACAAAGTTGTATGTCTTTTCTACATTTTCTGTTCCATATACTTTTATACTATTTATAACTACTTGGTCTGCTCCTTTATCTACACTGCTATCTTTTCTATATCCTAAATGTAGATAATAGGTATTTCCACCTTCTAATAACATTGATGTATAATCTGTTGCTGTTGTACTACTTGTTGATGTACCTGAAATTCTGAAAATTCTTCCATTACTACTACTATAGGATGGTGCGTTTGTAGTTTGAGTAATAGTTGCATACCCATAATCTGCACTCTCACTTGATACATTTGCATTTACTACTACTGCATATTCTCCTTCTA
>CALXAQ010000033.1 GCA_944386335.1 uncultured Clostridia bacterium
TCGGTCCATCCTGGATTATCTCCTGCTACAAATTTTAATCCTTCTGGCACATAGTCTGTTATTTCCTTTACATACCCTGCTATTTCTCCTTCATTTGTTACTCTTATTTTATATCTGAATTTTACTACTACTTTATTTAACTTACCACTTGGTATTTCTACCTTTACTGGTGCCTCTGGATCATCTTCTGCTTTATGTCCTGTGTCCGTTACTGTTTCTTTTCCATTCTCGATGACAATAGCTTGTGTTACCCATTTTCTTAAAGCTAAATCAAAATATTTTACTTTTACTTTTTCTATATCTTGATCATCTTCTCCTTCTATCCATTTATCTGGGGTGGAGTCTTTATCTACTACTTCATTTCCTTCTTCATCTTGGTCATCTGCAATTTGTGCTTGGTTGATTAATATTCTATCAGAAGTATTTGGTTCTGTTACTCGGAATGCTATTTTGATATCTCTATAATCTGGTTGTTCCATATTTTCTCTATCAAATGCATCTAGCAAATTATTTCTTCCTGTTTCGATTTCTTGTTCTTTCGATAAGTAATCTGTTTGTACTGCTACTGCTTCTTCTACATTTTCTGTTATATTTCCCTCTTTATCTAGCATTACCCATCTATATTCCTGGTTAATACTATTTTCTGGTAAGAACAACAATCCTTCTGGTAAATCATCTTTTACTAAGGATGCATATCCTGCCCTAGTTCCTTCATTGTAAATTCTTAATGTATAAGTAACAATATTTCCATTTTCTACTTCTACTGGTTCTTTTGTATGTTCATATACATAGTTTCCATTTTCATCTACAGTAAATACTGGCACTCTATTGGCTATTTCTGTTTCATTTACTGCTGTGATGAATTTACGTAGTGCTAAGTCAAAATATTTTAACTTGATATGTTCCTCATCAATATCATCTTCTGTTTCTTCTCCATTATCTGGTGTAGAGTCTTTATCATCTACTTCATTTCCATCTTCGTCTGAATCATCTGTTATTTCTGCTATATTGGTGATAATTTCTTCATAACTATTTGGTGCTACTACCTTAAATGCTACTTTTACTTCTTTATAGTCTGGTGATGTCATTGTTTCTGGATCAAATCCTTCTATTAGATTTTCTCCTTCCGTCTCTTCTTGTTCTTTCGATAGATAATCTGTTCTTATTTCTACTGCTTCTTTTACATTTGCTGTCTCATTCCCTGCTTCATCTAACATCACCCATCTATACTCTTTATTCGTCTCATGCTCTGGTAAATACTCTAATCCACTTGGTATATCATCTGTTATCTCTTTTGCATAGCCTGCTATATTGCCTTCATTATACACTCGTATCGTATATTCTACTACATCCATTGTTTCTACTTCTACTGGCTCTTTTGTATGTTCATATATGTAATTTCCATTTTCATCTTTTACATTTGTAAATATTGGGTCTCTATCCGTAACTGGTTTTTCATCTACTCCTGTGATAAATTTTCTTAATGCTAAGTCAAATTCTTCTAGAATTAATTTCTCAAAGTCATCATCGTCTTCTTGTCCTTTATAGAAGTAATTTTCATCATCTAATATGGACTTATTACTATCATTTCCTTTATATTCTGGTAATTCCTCATCACTTGGTAAATTTACATTTGATTTTGCTGAATCCCTATCTGTTACTATATTTCCATTTGCATCTGTAAAATCGGTTATCTCTGCTATATTTGTTATTACTTTATCTAAATCTGCTGTTGTTTTTACTCTACATTTTATTTGCAAATCTTTATAGTCTAGTTCTTTCATTGTGTCTTTATCAAATGCTTTTATTAGGTTCTCTTCTGGATCTATCTCTGTTTTTGCAAGTTTTGTTGTTGTTGCTTTTCTTAAACTACTATCTATTAGCCAACCTTGACTACTATTAAAGTTTTCTTCATCATCTATTACAAATTCTAATTGTGGTGGCAAGTAATCTGTTACCGAACTTGCATATCCATCTAATTCTCCTTCGTTATAAATTCGAATAGTGTATATCACTATATCTCCTACTGATACGCCTACTGGATCTTTTGGATGTCTATAGTTTGCTGTTGTACTGCTTCCATCCACTAACGGTGTAACATCTACGCTTGGCTCTCTTAAGTAATTTCCTTCTTCATCTACCAAATCTTTTCCATTGATGCTTGTTATAAATTTACGTAGTGCTAAATCAAATTCTTTCCCTGGTATAATTAATTCTTCATAGTCATCATCATCTTCATAACCCCATCCTTGTTCTGATGAACCTGGGTTATAATTTTCTTTTTGGTCTTCTGTTAAATTATCTGGTGTAGAATCTCTATCTACAATGTCTTCATTTCCTGTATCATCACTATGTACGGTAATTTCTGCAATATTTTTTAAAGAATGATCTGTTTGAATATTATTTATATCTACAACGCATTCTACTTGTACATCTTCATAATCTAAGTTTGTTCCATTAAATTTACTAATTAATGTATTGGCCAACTTTTTGGTAATAATGTTTTTTCTATCTCCTGATGGATTTTCCCAACCATTTTCCTCATTAATAGTACTATTTTCTTTTAATAATAGTCCTTCTGGTAAGATATCCGTTATTTCTTTTGCATAACCATCTACATCTCCCTCGTTGTAAATACGAATGGTATAAAGTACGGTATCTCCATTTTCTACTTGTACTGGTGTTTTGGTATGTTGTTTGATGGCTGTTTTTGTAGTTCCATTAGCAAGAGAAGTTATCTCTACTTGTGGTTCTCTAGATGGTTGTACTGGTACATCATTTACTTTTGTAATAAATTTTCTCAATGCTAAGTCAAATACTTTTCCTGGTATAACTAACTCTTCATAATCATCGTCATCTTCATAACCCCATCCTTGTTCTGATGAACCTGGGTTATAGTTCTCTTTTTGGCCTTCTGTTAGATTATTTGGTGTGGAATCTCTATCTGTTACACCTTCATTTCCTGTACTATCACTATGTTTTGTAATCTCAGCCACATTTTTAAAATATTGTATCATTTCACTTTGAGTTGTATTTACTGTACACTCTACTTGCACATCTGCATAATCTAAGTCTGTACCATTAAATTTATTAATTACTGTATTTGCTAACTTTGTAGTAACAATAGTTTTCCCATCTCCAGATGGATTTGTCCATCCATTCTCCTGATTAATCGTACTGTTTTCTTTTAAGGTTAATCCTTCTGGTAAAATATCAGTTATCTCTTTTGCATAACCATCTACATTTCCTTCATTATAGATACGAATCGTATAAAGTATAGTATCTCCAATGGCTACTTCTATTGGGGTTTTCGTATGTACTTTTATGGCCGTTTCTGCTGTTCCATCTGCTAACGCTGTAATATCTACTTGTGGTTCTCTAGATGGATCCACAGGTGTATCATTTACTTTTGTAATAAACTTTCTTAAAGCCAAATCAAAAATAGGATTATATTCTATTTCTACACTAATTTCATAATTTACTTTTTCTCTTATTACTTCTGCTACTGGTTGATCTAGGCCTAATGCCTCTGTTGTTGAACCGTTTACAGACCAATAAGTAACTTGTGTGGTATATTCTGTAACATCTACTTTAAAACTTAATCCATCTATATTTTCTGTAGTTGGTATAGATAAGTAAAAATCTTGTCCTACCAATTCTTTTAATGTTTTATTAGTTTGTACTTTGTTTGCATCTAGTAAATTATAAGAAATCTGTATTCCCTCTTTATTTTCTAAATTAGCTATAAAATCATAATTTTCTTTTACTAAGCTATTGATACGATATGGTCCTACCACATAGTTTGTTCCTTGTATTTCAACTTTTGCATTTGTACCATTTAATGTAAATCTATCTGTTGTACTTATTTCTGGAACTGTATTTTTATTTGCTTCACCTTGAGCTACTAAATATTGATATAGAACTACTGTATCATCATTTCTGTCATCGCCATCTCCAAATTTATCTCCTATTGCTTCATAGTCCTTTTCTCCTGTTTGTTTTACCCATAGATAGAATGTTTCTGTAGCATCTAAATGATATACATCGTCATTGGTAAAATGCCATATTGCTAGTTGTTGTGCAATATCTATTTCATCATCACTAATACTACTATTAGATAGACCTGCTTGCTCTAATAATTGTTTTCTATAGCTTTGTGCCACTTGTGTCTCTGTATCTGTTGGATTCTCTGTTGGTGCGGGTACATAGCAATGCTCTAACACCCAAACTAAAGAATTATATTTTTCTCCACTTGGAATAACATCTTTATATGGTGAAGGAATTGCAGATAAATTTTTTAAATCAAAATATTCTGTATAATTACGTTTTTGTATAATATTTCCCATTTCTGTAGAACCAAATCCTGGTCCTCCTCTTAGGCAGTATATAGCTCTATCTCTGTCAGGAATTGTCCCAGTTTTATCATATGCTGTAATTTTCCATAACACTTTTTCAGAACCATTAAGTCCTGTTTTATAGGCATAACCAGAACTACGAAATTCCTCTAATCCCAAATATAATCCTCCATTACTATCTGTTGTAGCATTAGAAATAGAAGGGATTAACATTCCTGCTCCCAAAACCACTGTTGTAATTGCCATCATACAAGATTTTTTTAATTTCTTCCAATCCATTTTTTCTACCATCCTTCTTTTAAACAGTTCTCTATATTATAATGTTTCTTAATTTATATTTTAAAGTCGTTTTTTATATTCGTCAATAGCAAAATATAGTAGCTTTTCCATAACTTTCTAACCTTTCTTTTTTATCTTTACGGAAATACATTCTTTTTATTCTATTTTGCTATATATCCCTTACATTACAATTATATTACATTTTTATTACAAAATCAAGGTTTTAGGGTAATTTATCTAGGAAAATAGGGCTTTGCAATATAATCTATTTTTATTTTCTTATTGAAAAAAGTTTTTTATTAAAACGAAAGATAGCCAAACAACACATCGTTTGGCTATCTTTCATTTTAAATTTCTTTCTTTTGCAGAAACTTAAGAAATTCCCACCATTCACTACTTCCGTTTCTGGCTGTTCTTGTATTTACTGGTAATCCTGGAAACGTCTTTTCATGCCATTCTTTATATAATTGGCAAAACATTTCAAAATTACAGTTTAACTTGCCATAATCTTGCACATCTGCATATAACTGCCGTAAATGTGCTTCCTTTGAAGAGTAAATTTGCAATACTTTCATAAAAAATTCTCCTTTATGAAACTTATGTTAATGGTTACAATAAATAGTATAACATATTTTCACATTATTTCAATTACTTTTTACAATTTTTAATTCTATGCTTAACGACATTAATAAATTTTCTATTTTTTCTAGCAAATAACCTGATATTTCAAAAAAATCAAATTTTACGTTTTACCCGTAAAACTTATATAGTATATGCAAAATACGATATTAATCATCTAAACTTATTCAAATTGGAGGGCGCCAACCAGAAAAGAACCAACCTAAAAGCCTCTATTTTCATATAGTTTCAGATTTGTATAGTTTAAATTTATTGCAATTTTACTGCAACCACATAATGTATATTTTATTTATACCATAAATTAATTGTAAATTTTTACTATGTTCGCTTGTTTTTTATATAAAAATGT
>CALXAQ010000034.1 GCA_944386335.1 uncultured Clostridia bacterium
GAGAGCATTTGAAAATATTGTTCCTCCAAAGGCTTTGTTTTTTCCAGATGTAGAGCATTGCATAATAGGTCCATCTCATTATCTGAATGGTGCCACAGTGTTCCATCGCAGTCCCAGATAAGGGTTGTAATATTTTCTAAACTCCGTCTTTTTTCCTTCTTCATGCTTTCCCTCCTAAAAATTATTTTCTTGCTTGAAATTCAAGCAAACGAGAAGTGATTAGTTACCTATGCTTTGCATTTTAACAGAATTAGTATACCATAATTATGCACTTTTCGCAACTTTTAGATAAAAATTATACTTGCTTTCTATTCCACCAAATGCTATAATTGCCTTATCAATTATATGATAGGAGGGTTTACATATGATGCAGCAAAGTATTATGAACGACCTATTTTTGGAACGGCAATTGGAACTGGCTGAAAGGATAGTCCCCATTGTAGGAAGCAACGTAGAAAAAATCACATCAGTAGAGTATCTACGATGGGTTTGGTGGGGGGTCGAATTCAAAAGGCGTTTGTCGTTCTCTGAAATTCGAAACGCAGAAAGAAAGGAAAGGATTAATGTTACAATTGTGTTCGAGGATACTATTCCAAAAGAAGCAATACCCAAACTCAATAAAATTATGCATTGTCATTACTTGATACATGGTAATGAACTCTGGTATTCCATGAAACCAGAGCGTCTTGACTCTTATATGAAAACCCAAATTGAACAAGCGTAATACGCCAAAAGAGGAGAACATAGCTAAATAATGAAGGCTACGTTTTCCTCTTCCCTTTTTTGCTTTATACAGCAGTGTTTCTTGTGATTTCTCTTTCTTTATTTAATAACGCTTTCATGCGGCTTTTAGCCTCTACTTTACTTTTATGTTTCCATTCTGCTAATCGGTTTGGATTTGTATCATATACTAAATTCAAATGTGGTAGATATTTTTTCTTTACAAATGGATTTTTATTTAATAAACTAGCTAGTTTGCTTTTAATTTTATCAAATGGTGTTTCTTCTATTTTCATTAGAGCTACGATTTTTCTTTCTGTATATACCTTTAGTCTATCTTCTTCTATTCCTACATAATATTCGTCATATTGGTGCATATCTACTTTTTTGCCCTCTTCGTATTGCATGCGTACTGCTTCTATCATGTCTTGTCTAATAAATTTTCTTTCTTCGTATACTTGCACTTCTTCTGGCTTTTTTTCATTTACCCCAAATAGACAAATTAATTTATGCTCATAGGTACATATTTTATCTAAATAGTTTTCTTGTTCTTCTAAATGGTTTCCAATTTCTTCTATAGCTAATTTTTCTAATTGAAAATTTTCTATGTCTATTAGTCTAGGACAAATAACTTCCAATAATACCTTTGGACTAATTTTGTCGAATTTTGCATCATAAAAAATCTTATCTTCCAATGTATTGATAAAATAACGTGCATATTCTTCTTCTATTTCTTTATTCTCCAAAGCTTCTTTCATTTCTGTATAGCTTACTGTTGCATCCGCTATTGTCTTTACTTTTTCTAATTTTTCTTCCAATAGTTCTTTTTTTGTTATTTCGACATCCTCTACGATATTATTTTCTCTCTCGTCCATATTTTCACCCTTTTTTTACAAACTGTTTATTTATTATATCACTGCTTAAGGATAAAATATGTTACTTTTTCTTTACTTTTATATTACATTTTCGTGACATTTATATGTTTTTATTTTGTATAAAATCTCCTGTAAATTCCTCTGCTAAAATGTCCATATGGATACTATCATAATATTTTCCATTCACAAATCTACTTTTTCTTTCTCTACCTACTTCTTGAAATCCACATTTTTTATAGCAACGAATCGCTCTTGGGTTAAATTCCATTACGTCTAGTCCAATATTGTTTAAGTTTAGATAACGAAAGCCATACTCTAATGTCATCTGTATTGCCTCTGTTCCATATCCTTTTTCTCTTGCATTTTTGTCTCCTATAAATATTCCTAAAGTTCCTCTCCTATCTATATGATTAATTTTCTCTATAGAAACTGTTCCAATCATTTTATCCTCGTCTTTTGTTACAATAACAAATGTTGCTTCTGGAGAGCTATTATTTTCTAAATATTCTATTTCTGCTTCTAGCGAAACTAGATTTCCACTCCTTCCTAAGTAATCCGTTGTTTCAAAGTCATTTAACCATTCTGTAAATAACTCTGCATCCTCTGTATTTCTTGGAGATAAGTATATATGTTCTCCTATCAATTTTTTATAATATTTCATTTCTATTCCCCCCTTCTAAAACAAAAGCCTATGGAAAAATCTTTTTTAAGACTCCTCCATAGGCTAAAATTTTCCTATTTCTGTGTAAGTACTAATATTTTGTACTTTTGTACCGCTCAAAATGTTACTTTCTAGGTACACTCTTAAAATATGTTTTATATTGTAGCATACTAATATCTTATTGTCAATGCATTTATGTAACCTTTTCTTGGTTTTCTTCTACAATTTCATGATACAATTTTTTTAAATTTTCTTTTTTAATCACTTTATGAATTCCATCCTTACTCACTTGCATATAGACTTCTTTTTCAAAAGCTGCCATTTTAGGATGGATAGGCTTTTTATATCCTTTTGTTTCCCAATACTCTAGCTGTGTACTTTTTGTCCAATTTTTTCCATTGTAGGTTATTCCCGCTGCTAAATTGTCACAAATCATTTCTACGGCATAGACATATGGCATAATAAAAGTTTTTTGCGGTGTTTCATAGTCATACCAATATTCTGCATGATGCTTATTTCTTCCTTTATGATGTAACCAAGCTTTAGAATAACCGTTTTCTGCTTTTGCTAGAGGAATAGGACTTCTCTTTCCTGTATAATATTTTATACTTTCCCAAAATTCTGTAGGAGAAAATTTTGACCAATCATGCATGAAACCTCTCCATGGAATTCCAGCTCTACAACATAGTTTAAACACTAACCATTTATGTTTAGTAACTGTCTTAATATGTCCTATTATCTTTTTTAGCATAGACTTTTCTTCCTTTCCTACTTCATTATATTCCTTTTTTTCTTTCTGTCAAGTTTCTCCTTGCAATATAACAATTTTGTTTTTACTTTTTGTCCAGAGAAAAGCCAGCCTACCCAAAATATTCAGGTGGCTGGCTGCCTTATGTCTCTTACTTATAGTAGAAATTCTCTACCATATCTGTTAAAAATTCTCTTTTTATTTCTCCTAAGTTAATGCACGCTGTCACAACAAAATAAGCAGGTTCTTTAAATATTTTTTCCCATTCAACATCTTCCTCTTGAATAAAATAGAAATACTCTTCGGCAAAATCTATCTTTATTTCTTTATTTTGCAATTGCAGTTGTACATCTTTTTCTTCGCCAAAAATGTACTCCGATAACTTCCTAACTAGATACTGTAATTCTGTAATTTTTTCTTGAATAGTTTCTTTCTTATCAATCATTTCTTCAATTTGTTGCTCCAGTTCTTTTAAAATTCGTTCAATTTCTCTTTTCTCTGTAGAACTAAAAATACTTTCCTCTTCCTCCTCTTGCTCTCGTTGCCATTGCTCCTTTTCTCTGTAGATTTCACATTTCTTCTCTCTTAATTCTTCTTTCTCTTTTTGTAATCGAAAAATTTCCGATACATAGGATAGTGCTCTTTCCAATTCGAACTTTTTCAACTCCCGTGCATACTCTTCCATGTTGTATTCCTCTCCTTCTTAATAACACAAGGCTTAAACTACAAGTTACTTGCTATATTATAAATTACTTTTTAAATTATGTCAAGCAAAAAAAGAACGCTTTATACAAAACGTTCTTTTTTGCTTTCTATGTGTTTGCCTATCTTACTAACTTTTCGCTAATCAATATCTCTATTATCTAGGATTTTTGATAGCAGCTTGTGCAGCAGCAAGTCTTGCAATTGGCACTCTAAATGGTGAGCAAGATACATAAGTTAATCCTATATTATGGCAGAACTCTACTGTTGGAGGGTTTCCACCATGCTCTCCACAAATTCCAAGCTTAATGTCTGGTCTTGTTTGTTTTCCTAAATCTACTGCCATTTTTACTAATTTTCCTACACCAACTTGGTCTAGTTTAGCAAATGGGTCGAATTCATATATTTTCTTCTCATAGTAGTCATTTAAGAATTTTCCAGCATCATCACGGCTAAATCCGAATGTCATTTGTGTTAAGTCGTTTGTTCCAAATGAGAAGAATTCAGCTTCTTTTGCAATTTCATCAGCTGTTAATGCTGCTCTTGGAATTTCAATCATTGTTCCTACATGGTATTTTAAATCTACTCCTGCTTCTTTTATGATAGCATCTGCTGTTTTTGTAACAATGTCTTTTACATATTTTAACTCTTTTACTTCTCCAACAAGTGGTATCATAATTTCTGGAACAACATTCATTCCTTCTTTATTTACGTTGATAGCTGCTTCAATAACAGCTCTTGTTTGCATTTCTGCAATTTCTGGATAAGTAACATCTAGACGGCATCCACGATGTCCCATCATTGGGTTGAATTCATGTAATCCTTCTACTACGCTCTTTAAATCTTCGAAAGTCATTCCCATTTCTTTTGCAAGTGCTCTAATATCTTCGTCTTCATGTGGAACGAATTCATGTAAAGGTGGATCTAAGAAACGAATAGTTACTGGATATCCTTTCATTGTTCTATATAATTCTTCAAAGTCTCCTCTTTGCATTGGAAGAATTTTTGCAAGTGCTTTTGCTCTTTGTTCTGGTGTTTTAGAAACAATCATTTCACGGATAGCTGCAATTCTATCTGGTGCAAAGAACATATGCTCTGTACGGCAAAGTCCAATTCCTTCTGCTCCAAAATCGTATGCTTGTTTTGCATCTCTTGGTGTATCTGCATTTGTTCTTACTTTTAATTGTCTATATTGGTCTGCCCATCCCATTAATGTTGCAAAGTTTCCAGAAACAGATGCTGGAACTGTATCAATTCTTTCTCCATATACATTACCTGTTGAACCATCAAGAGAAATCCATTCTCCTTCTGTTACTTTTCTTCCATCTGGAAGTGTAAAGTATTTTTCTTCTTCGTTTACAATGATATCTCCACATCCTGCTACACAGCATGTTCCCATACCACGAGCAACAACGGCTGCGTGTGATGTCATACCTCCACGAACAGTAAGTACACCATGGCACACGTTCATTCCGTCGATATCTTCTGGAGAGGTTTCTAATCTTACTAAGATTAAGTCTTTTTCTCCTGCTTCATGCATTTCTACAGCTCTATCTGCTGTAAAGATTACTTTACCTGTTGCAGCTCCTGGAGATGCAGCAAGTCCTTTTGCTACTACTTTTGCAGCTTTTAATTTTTCGCTATCGAAGTTTGGATGTAATAGTTGGTCTAATTGATTTGGTTCTACTCTAAGTACAGCTTCTTTTTCTGTAATCATTCCTTCTTTTACAAGGTCAACGGCAATTTGAAGAGCAGCATTTGCAGTTCTTTTACCATTTCTTGTTTGTAAGAAGTATAGTTTTCCTCTTTCAATTGTGAATTCCATATCTTGCATATCTCTGTAATGTTTCTCTAATTTTTCTGCATACATTACAAAATCTTCATATGCTTTTGGATTTACTTCTTTTAAAGTATCAATATGTTGTGGTGTTCTAATACCTGCAACAACGTCTTCACCTTGTGCATTCATTAGGTATTCACCAAAGATTTTGTTTTCTCCTGTAGCTGGGTTACGAGTAAAAGCAACACCAGTTCCACAGTCATCTCCCATATTTCCAAATACCATTTCTTGTACGTTAACAGCTGTTCCCCAACTTCCTGGAATATCATTTAATCTTCTATAAGTGATAGCTCTTGCATTATTCCAAGATCTAAATACGGCTTTTACACCTTCCATTAATTGTGTTTTTGGATCACTTGGGAATTCTTCGCCTTTTTGCTCTTTATAGATTGCTTTGAATTTCTTTACTAATTCTTTTAAATCTTCTGCTGTTAATTCTGTATCTAATTTAACACCTTTTGCTTCTTTCATTTCGTCAATTGCTTTTTCAAATAATGGCTTTGGTATTTCCATTACTACGTCAGAGAACATTTGAATAAATCTTCTATAACTATCATAAGCAAATCTTTCATTTTTCTCAGCGATAGAAGCCACTGTTTCTTCATTTAATCCTAAGTTTAGTACTGTATCCATCATACCAGGCATAGATGCTCTAGCTCCTGATCTTACAGATACTAATAATGGATTTTTGCTATCTCCAAATTTCTTTCCTGTAATTTCTTCTAATTTTTGAAGTGCTGTGAAAATTTGGTCTTCAATATCTTTAGAAATTTTTTCTCCATCCTCATAATATTTTGTACAAGCTTCTGTTGTTACTGTGAATCCTTGAGGAATTGGAAGACCTAAATTTGTCATTTCTGCAAGGTTTGCTCCTTTTCCACCTAGTAGTTCACGCATGTTTGCGTTTCCTTCGCTAAAAAGGTACACATACTTTTGACTCATAAATAAAACCTCCTTATTTTATGTGTGTCTTAACTTTATATAAATTGTTAAAACTATCATATAACTTGTCCATTGGAAATTTTTACATATCTCCAATGACTCCTTTATTATATCTACATTTTAGCAAAAAGTAAAGACATTTTGCTAAAATTTTATTTTACCATTTCTAAAAACTTCCGATTAAGTTTTATCCCAAGCATTAATAGGTTTAATTTTAAAGCCGCAAAAAAGTAAGATATTGTATAACATCTTACCTAAATTATTTTTCAATCCTTAGAATTTCTAGATGGATTTATTTCTTCGGGAATTTGACAGTTCATTAAATAAAAAATTGATATAAGCATTGTAAATGCTTAATTTTTTTGTCAAATTTTTCTTTTTTCTTTTGCGTACTTGCCGTACCTGTGATACAATATGAAAAAATGGAGGAAAAAGATGAGATTAAAAATTACTAATATTTTAACTATTTCATTTTTCAATTCTTTATTATCCATTGATTAATCTCCTCCAACTATTTTATCTTTTTCTTCTACTTTTAGCATATTTTTATGTTTTACTATTTTGTTAGACAAATCAATTATTATTTTCTCTTCTTCATCTGTGACTTCGTTGTCTGTTAATATATTTTCTCTTTCTTCCTGTCCTAAATAATACCACTTTCTAGTTATTTCGTTCAAAAGATTTCTCCTTTTCATCTGTGATTGTTCTTCTCCTAACATTTTTCCATTTTGGAATTTACTGTATAAATCCAAGAAAATTGTTTCTATTTCATCTGGTTGCACTTCATAAATTTGTAATAATTCTGATACTTCTTCGGCTGAAAAAACATTTTCTCTAATTGCTTCTGCAATTTCAATTAATAAAAATTTTCTTTCTAAAGCTTGAATTTCTCTCTGACTTTTACCAATACACTCTTCTTCTATTTCATCTATATAAAATGTCTTTTTAAATTCTTCATATTCATCTGACATATTTCTGTCAGTTAATACTCCATATACTTCTTGCATCCAGTCTGCATCTAGTTTTCTATCTCTTGAATTTCTTCTTATTATATATTTTTCAATTGCTTCACTCATTGATATTTGTTCTTTTCTCATATAATCTACAACTCTTTGTATATCTATACTGTTACTTGTCATTAAATGTCTTAATAGTAAACCGTATTTTTCAAATATCCAATTACTTGGCATATTAGAGCCATTCTTTCTATATTGTTGAACCGCTTCTTCTATTGTTTTTCCATAAGTATTAATAGATCTATAAATAAAAGCATAATTCAACCCATTTTCTACACAATATTCTAATAATGTTTGTCCATTTGATAATATAGTATATTCTTGTTTTAATTTTAGCCTTTTATCACTGTTCTGATTTTGTTCTTTAATTTCTTCAATAGACATTCCACTATTTAAAGAATTAATTAATTTTGAATACTTAATTCCTAAAATAATAGATAGATCATATAAATTTACATCTCCATCTTTTATTTTTACTTGTCTTCTTTTCTGCCTTTGAATTTTTGCCATAAATACTGCTTTGTCTATATTACCATATTTTTGGAAATATCTTGTTAATGTTGTTTCTGCTACATCTTCTTCTCTATCAATTGCTTTTAAAAATTTATGTTCTCCCTTGTACTCTATTTTAGAATCTTCTATCTCTTGCTTATTTCTATTATACAATTCTATTGCTTGTTCAATATCTCCTACCTTTTCATAATATTTCTTCAATGTACTTTTACCAATTCCTAACTCTCTCGCAATAGATGTAATTGTTCTTTTTTCTCCTTTATATATAACTTTTGAATTTTCTGCTTTTCTCTTATTCTCTAAACAAACTTCTACCGCTTCATATATGTTTCCTATATTATTATAATATCTTTCTAATGTATCCCTTTTTAGTCCCTCTTTTTTCGCAATTGCATCTAAAGTT
>CALXAQ010000035.1 GCA_944386335.1 uncultured Clostridia bacterium
CAATCCATACTGCTACTTTAGAATTGCTACTTGAAATTTGTTTTTCTTCTGCTTTTACCTTATTTGCCTCTTCATCTAATTCTACTCCCATAAAGCTTAAATGGTCACAAATCATTTTTCTTTCATCTGGGCCTCTTTCTCCCACTCCTCCTGCAAAAGTAATCACATCCACACCATTCATTGCTACAGCATATTTAGCAATATATTGTGCAATAATGTAACAATAAGTTTCCATTGCCATTTTTGCTCTCTTGCTATGTTCGTCTTGATTTTGAATAGAAGCTAGTAAATCTCTATTATCTGCAGAAAGCCCAGAAATACCTAATAAACCAGACTGTTTATTTAGAATTTTTTCCATTTCATCTGGTGTTAAATTTTCTTTTTTCATTAAATAAGTAACTACAGATGGATCTAAGTCCCCACTACGTGTTCCCATGGCAATACCTGCAAGTGGTGTAAATCCCATAGAAGTATCTACAGATTTTCCTCCCTCTATAGCGCACAAGCTCGCTCCTTGTCCTAAATGGCAGTTGATAATTTTTAAGTCTTCTACTGGTTTTCCTAAAATTTCTGCAATTCTTCTAGAAACATATTTATGAGAAGTACCATGGAAACCATATTTACGAATTCTATATTTTTCATAATATTCATATGGAATTGGATAAATATATCTTTCTTCAGGAATGGTTTGATGGAAAGCTGTATCAAATACGGCTACATTTGGTTTTCCTGGCATTACTTTTTCGCAAGCTTCAATTCCTGTTAAAGCTGCTGGGTTATGTAATGGTGCAAGTTCAATACAATCTCTAATGGTATTTTTTACTTCTTCTGTAATGATAACAGACTTATTAAATTTCTCTCCTCCATGTACTACTCTATGTCCAATCGCATTAATTTCATCTAAAGAAGATATTACGCCATGTTCTTTATCTGTAAATTGTTCCATTACGAAGCTGATAGCTTCCTCATGATTTTTAACATCTTTTTCATAGGTATATTTTTCTTTTCCCACTTTATGTGTAACAAACGAACCTCCTATACCAATTCTTTCATAATTTCCTTTGGCTAACACTTTTGCTGTTTCCATATCTAATAATTGATATTTCAAAGAAGAACTTCCACTGTTTAATACTAATATTTTCATAATTTCCATCTTTCCTTTCCTATTCTTTTTGACCTTGTACAGAAGTAATGGCAATTACTCCTGCTACATCTTCTGCGCTACAACCTCTAGAAAGGTCATTTACTGGTTTTGCAATACCTTGGCAAAGCGGTCCATATGCCTCTGCTTTAGCAAGTCTTTGTACTAATTTGTAACCAATATTACCTGCATCTAAATCTGGGAATACCAATACATTGGCTTTTCCTTCTACTGGACTTCCTGGTGCTTTAGATGCTGCAATTTCTGGAACAATCGCTGCATCTAGTTGTAACTCTCCGTCCGCAATTAAATTTGGTTCTTTTTCTTTTAATAGTTTGGTTGCTTCTACTACTTTTTCTGTTAGTGGAGAATGTGCACTTCCATAAGTAGAATAAGAAAGCATTGCTACTCTTGGCTCTTCTCCTACTAGTTGCTCAAAACTTTTAGCAGAAGAAATGGCAATTTCAGATAAACTATCTGCATCTGGATATTCGTTTAATCCACTATCTGCAAAAATAAAAGTACCATTAGCTCCATAATCACAATGAGGAACTACCATTAGGAAAAAGGCAGAAACCAATTTTGTATTTGGTGCTGTTTTTAAAATTTGAAGTGCTGGTCGTAATGTATCAGAAGTAGAATGGCAAGCACCAGAAACTAGTCCATCTGCATCTCCTTGCTTTACCATCATCATGCCAAAATATACGGTATTATGCATTAACTCTTTTGCTTTTTCCAATGTCATTCCCTTTGCTTTTCTAAGCTCATAAAAAGCTTGGGCATAACTACTGAATTTATCAGAAACTTCTGGATCCACAATTTTTGCTTTGCTAATATCTACTCCATTTTCTTCCGCAAGTTTATGAATGTTTTCTTTGTTTCCTACTAGAATAATATCCGCATAAGCTTCTTCTAGTGCAATAGCTGCTCCTTTAATTACTCTTATGTCATTACTCTCTGGTAAAACAATTGTTTTAATGTCTTGTTTTGCTCTTTGTTTAATTTCGTCTATAAAAGACATAACTCTTACTCCTCCTATTTCTTTATTTCTTTTGTTATTATATCCGCAAAACAGAAAAAGCACAAGAGTTTTTAACATTTTTTCTTAGGATGTCCATTTAAGTCAGCGTTTTGTGCGTAAACGTCTCATTTAAACCTGACTTAAGTGACCACTAAACAACTGGATAGGGATAATGTTGGTAATTTGGTCTATATGGATTTTCTGCAATTAAAACAAATTTGATAGAATAAATATCTGCATAAAGTAAGTTTCCACTTTCTATTTGTCGTATAACCACATAACTGGCTCCTACTTCTTCTAAAAGTCCTACCCTATCTACTAAATTATTGGTTCCTATTAAAAATTCTATTCTAACAAGCCTTCCAATAAATTGTCTTAAAAAAGCTGGTGTGTAGATATTGTTAGTTAATGTCTCTGGTGAATTGCTATTAAGATGTACTCTATTTTCTTCTTCCATCCTTTTTCTCATTCCTTTCTTATTTTATGTATTTCGATAGAGAGAGGTTGGGCGATAAAAACAATGGTCTATAATTCTAGTATGCCAGGTTCCACTTCCATTGTATGGGAAAGTATTAGGACAAGTAGGATTAAATGGGTTCATATACCAAAGGCAATCTCCTACCTCTGAAATACGGTTTCCTGCTATTGCCCAATCTGCAATATAATAGTGTACTTCTGTTGGTACCATGTTATAAATATTTTGTGCATTATAGCTTCCGCCTAAACTTTCTCTCGCACAATCAAACTGTCCTTGCTGAAATAAAATATTGCGAATACTGCCACCGTCCGAGAAATTCGCGCATATTCTCCTTCTGTACTATTTACTCTATTCATAATAACAGAGGCAACTGCTCTCATTCCATTATCCCCTTCTCCTCCTGCTTCGCACTGTATCATTCTGGCAAGTAGTTCTCTATCTGAGTATGCCATAAAAATATCACCTCTCATTTTAGTATATGAAAGGTGATAGAAATTGGTGTATTTAAAATTTTCTTTTACATCCCTTATTAAAATAAGCTATTGTTTTAACGAATTCGTAAAATCATCATAATTCCCATAATATGATTTTATTTTGTAATTTTCTATATTCAATACTCTATTAGCAATAGCATTTATAAAGAATCTGTCGTGTGAAACAAATAACACTGTCCCTTTATATTCTTTTAATGCTTCTTCTAATATTTCTCTTGTGTCTATATCAATATGATTTGTAGGCTCATCTAGTATTAAAAAATTAATATCTTTTTGAATCAGTTTCATAAACATTATTCTAACTTTTTCTCCACCAGATAATTTTCTTATTTTTTTAAATACATTTTCCTGTCTAAAACCATATCTTGCAAGTTTGTTTCTTGCTTCTGTTTCCGAAAAATTATTACCTTCTAAAAAATAATCTAAGATGGTCTTTTCATCATCTTCAAAAATTATATTTTGAGGAATATATCCAAATTTTATTGAAGTCCCTAATTTAAGTTTTCCATCAAAATTAATATCTTGACCTAAAATAATCTTTATTAATGTAGATTTTCCGCTTCCGTTTTCTCCTATTAATGCAACCTTTTCTCCATAATTTAAATTCAAGTTTGCAGCTTTAAAGATTATTTTTTGATCAAATCTCTTTCCTAAGTTTTCGATTTTTAGTACGTCATTACCAGACCTATTTTTTATATTAAACTTTAAATCTAATGCTTTCTTATTTAAATCAACCCTATCTATAATTTCCATTTTTTCTAATCGTTTTTCCATGTTTTTTGCTCTCTTAAAAAACATTTCATTTCCTGCTAAATCTCCAAATTTTCTTAATGTTGTTATAGATTCTTTCATCTTTTCAATTTGCTTTTGTTGATTTTTATATTTTTCAAATTGAGCTAAAGTTCTTCTTTCATCTTCTTTTAGAAAATATGAATAATTTCCATAATATATATTTTCTTTGCCATTTTCTAATAATACTATTTTGTTAATTACTTTATCTAAAAAATATCTATCATGAGAAACTATTAAAACTGTTCCTTTATACTTCAGAATTAATTCTTCTAAAAATTCTAAAGAATGAATGTCTAAATGGTTCGTTGGTTCATCTAGTAACAATATATCTGGCTGAGTTAATAGTAATTTAGCAAGATTTACTCTTGTTTTTTCTCCTCCACTTAGAAGATTATAGTTTTGTTTTAAAAGGTCTTTGTTAATATAAAACTTAGAACATATTTTATTAAACTTTTCCTGAATTTCATATCCACCTATTAATGAGAATCTTTCTTGAATTCTCCCATATTCATCAATTAACTTTTCCAGCTTATCTGCATTAACTTCCGTTGACATCTGGGTTTCTAATTTGTTAAGTTTTCTTTCAACTTTTAAAATCTCTTCAAAACTTTTATATAAGAAATCTTCTACTGAAATATCTTCTTTCTCATTTTCATAGATTTGATTTAAAATCCCTATTTTCGCTCCACTTCTAATATTGATAGTTCCACTATCTATACTTTCTTGTTTGGCTATTATCTTTAAAATTGTAGATTTTCCACTTCCATTTTGTCCAATTAGAGCTACTCTTTCTCCTGTTCTTAATTCTAAATTAAATCCGTCCAAAATATTTTTTAAGCCAAAATTTTTCTTAATCTTATTTAATTCTATTTCTATCATTTTTTATATCTCCTTATTATTTAATTTTTTATAAATAACGAGATATAATTGCCATTTAACTATTACAACCTATGGCGTTCTATCTCGTTGTAATAGTTTTGCAAGCATAACTTCTTATCTTTAACCTACTTTCTAAATCTTTTCTTTTATTCATCATAAAATTTCTCCTTTATTATTTTTTCTAACCATTTAGGATTATAACATAAATAAATACGTTTTACCATACATTTCCAAATATTTGCTTTATATCCATAATTTCCTTATTCTTTATTTTTATATTAAAAACAGAAGGTGATTCTATATATAATCGTTGATTGTTATATTGTAAGTTGCATTGCTCATCTATTTCACAATATCGAGATAGCCAAAATTTAATACTAGCACCATGCGATATTATAGCTATCTTCTTTGCATCATTACTGATGATATCTTTAATAAATAACTCCATTCGTTCTGAAACTTCGTTATTGCTTTCTCCTTCTTTATTTTTTAAATAGATATCTTTTAACTGTTCATTTGTATAACTATCTTGTTTATTCTTTCCTAATTCCCTCAATTTCTTTAAATCACCTAGTTTTCGCTCGTTTAGTCTATTATCTACATTAATTTCTATATTATTTTTTTCTGCAATATATTTCGCTGTTGCTAACGCTCTTACATAATTACTACTCCATACCATATCTATATTTTGCATTTCTTGTAATTCACTTATTTCTTTAGCTAGTTTTTCTCCATTAACAGATAGGATTACTTTTTCATTATTCACCTGATCTGAAATATCATATTTTCTTGTATCTTTAATTTTTAAGGCTTCCGCGTGTCGTATTAAAAATATATCCTTTTCCACAATTTTCCCTCCATCATGATATTCTTCTCTAACTAATCCTTTATTACTATCCCTAATAACTTAGACAAATCTAATGCCTGCATTGGATTCACAATCGTTCCCTTTATTTCTTCTAATCCTACAGTTATTCCTTCTATATCACAGGTAGTTAAATCTATATCTTTTAAACTAGTATGGAAAAAACTACTTGCCATTAAGTTACAGTTTTGCAAAGAAAGATGTTTTGCTTTCACTTCTTCTACATTTGCTTCTTGTAAATTGCAATTCTGAAAAGCAATTTCTTTCATCTGGCTACCTGAGAAATTAGCATAATTCATCCTATTTTCTTCAAAATATACATGATAAAAATAATTTTCTAGCCAACTTGTTCCCATCAATTTACAATTTTGAAATTGTACTCTTATAAAAGAACACTCTTCCCAATAAGTGTTAGAAAAATCACAATTTTCAAATAGAACATCACTAAAGATAACTTTGCGAAAATGACTTTCTACACTATTGGTATGTAAAAATTTACTTTTACTTATTTCGATTTTTTCCGCTTCTAACTTTCCCATATAATTGCTAAGTTGTTTTTGGCTTACATCTTCTTGTAATAAGGGTTTTTCCATATCTTTTAATTCAGAAATCATTGGTTTATCGATTGGCATTTTCTTTTTCCTCCTTATATTTTTTTGATTATATCGTATGTTTTTCTTTTATACAAGGAAAATTTATGATACACTATATAGCAAGAAGGAGTTGATTACATGAATCCATATATGGAAAAAGCAAACAAAGAAGCTGAAAAAGGTATGCATTTAAACGATGGCGGACCTTTTGGAGCAGTTATTACAGATAAAAAAGGAAATATAATTAGTATAGCACATAATACCGTATTAAAAGAAAAAGATCCTACTGCACACGCAGAAATAAATGCTATTCGAATGGCTTGTAAAAAACTAAATACTTACGATTTATCAGATTATATTTTATATACTTCTTGTGAACCTTGTCCTATGTGTTTTTCAGCTATTGTTTGGGCTAATATAAAAGATGTTTATTATGCATGTAATAGAAAAGATGCTGCTAGTATTGGTTTCCGAGATGATGCTATTTATTCTTACTTAGCCGGAGAAAATAAAGACTTATTACATCTCCATCCTATAGATAGAGAAAACTGTATCTCTTTATTCCAAACTTATCAAGAAGAAGGCGGAGAAATTTATTAATATACATACGAAAAAAGTAGAATAAGCCTAAAGTCCTATTCTACTTTTAAATTGCATTAACGTCCTATTTTCTTATATCTACAATAGAAATAAATACAAACTCCTATTCCCACAAATAGAAAACCTAATGCAAACATTCCTTCACCAGTTTGTGGTAAAATACCTGGTCTAGTGCTATTATCACCGGATTCTGTATGATTATTATTGCCTTGTGTATTTGTAATATTCTGTACTTCGTTTGCTATTTCATTAGATAATTGCTCATTATTTTGATTATTATTTTCCTCTTCGTTGCCTTGTCCTGGATTGTTTCCATCATCAGGATTTTGGTCACCATCTCCCGGATGATTATCTCCTGGTTCTTCTCCATCGCCTGGTAAATCTCCTTCCCCTTCATCTGGTTTTTCTGGGACATCTGGATTCTCTTCTGATATTTCTATGTTGAAACTTACTTGTGCTTGATTTCCAGCTTCGTCTACAGCAATAAT
>CALXAQ010000036.1 GCA_944386335.1 uncultured Clostridia bacterium
ATATATTCTCTATTTTTTATAGAGATAAAATAATAGATAATAAATAAAAAATAACAAATAATAAATAATAAAAATTAAAAGATAATTAAAAGGCAATTATTAGGATAATTGCCTTTTTAAAAATCGAATGTCTTCTCCAAAAAAATAACAAATATTATAATTTCCAATAATCCTTGAAACAATACGTTCGTCATAGGATGCAAATAAATTTTGCAAACTTAAGTTTGTAGAAATAAGAGTTTTGGTAATATGATGTGCATTTAACAAACGTGAATTAATAATATTAAAGAGTTCAGAAAATTTAATATTATTCATTGCTTCTGTTCCTAAATCATCAATAATTAATAAATCTACATCTAATAACTGTTGGTAAACATCTTTAGAGACATTTCCTTTAGAAAAACGATAATCAATAATAGAATCTAGCATAACAGGTGCAGTTTGGTATAATACAGTTTTTCCTTTTTTTAATAATTCATTTGCAATACAACTAGATAAAAAAGATTTTCCAAGACCTGTATTTCCAGTAAAAAGAAGATTTTTTTCATCAGGGTTATCAAAGTTTTCAATAAATTGTATTGAAATTTTTTTTATATTTTCTATATTTTTTCTAGGAGAAAGTTTGGAATGATATTTAATTTCATCCACATTGCTAGAGTAGAATGTGGATTTAATATGTTCAAAATTTTTCTTCTTTAAATTAAAAATATTACATCTGTGGTATTCTAAATCTAGGAGGTGTTGTTTTAAGCAACTACACATTTCTGTTGTATATTGGTTTGTTACATAGCCTGTATCTTCACAAATAGGGCATTCAAAGATAGGTTTTAAATAAGACTCTTCTTTTCCAATGGAATGCAAAATAGAAATTTTTTCTTTTTTTAAAGTATTTATTTTTTGATTGAGCTGTTTTAAAAGAGAATGATCTGGATTTGTAATTAGGGCTCTAGAGGTTTGAATTGCTTCTTTACTTAATAAACTATCTATTTCTGCTAAACGAGGAAATTCTTTATATAAAGTCTCTTTTCTTTTATCAGCTTCATAAATGGCTTGCATTCTCTTTTTATCATATTCAGTTAATAATTGTTTTAAGTAAGAACGTTCCACTAAAAAAACTCCTTTATAAATTAAAATTAGCATATAGTGTATTTAAATTATCATAAGTTCTTTGTTCATAGTTATTATAACCAGTTTTTTTCTCCAATTCTTTGACATTCTTATTTTTTTGTTTTAATTCTAATAAAAAAGCTTGAATTTGTTCTGGTGTTTTAAATCCTCTGTCGTGCCAATCTGTAAGCAACTTATCAATATAGTCGAAACTAGGGTTTGCTTTAGAAGTAGTTTTTTTCAAAGCTATTTCTATTGTAGTCAGATTGTAATTGTAATCTAAACTCCATTTGTCAATATAAGCTTGTTCGTATTGTGTAAGTGGTCTTGTATAACCTAATTTTTTAGAAATAGATTTATACAAAACATTTAATTTTTCTTGCTTCTCAAAATAACTATCTAAATCATTAAATGTTTTAATATTATTTTTTGACCATGCGTCTGCAACAGCTTGAATATAATTACGGTGTAGGGCAGAACGATTATAACAATAACGGAAAAGTGCTATCATAACCTCTTCATCAAAACCATATTTTTTAAACCATAAGTCAATGTCACCATACCAAGAAGGAGACATAATACCCTGAAAAAATTCGTTATTGATGTTTTCTATAGCTTTTGCACGATATTGATTTTGAGTAGTTTGCTGCATAGCTTCTACAGATAAAGAAACACGAGGCTTATATAGTTTATGTAATTCTATTTCTTGTAAGTCATTTATAATGTACCCAGTATTTTTCTTAGTAATAACACCTAAATCTTCCCAATATTTGATAGAATCTTGGATAGTTTTAAGAGGTAATTCTAATTTTTTAGATAAATCATTAATTTTAATATCTTTACCATATTTAGAAAGGAAAATTAAATATAAATATACTTTTATATAATCACCATTCGATTGTGACAAATATTCTGTAAAGAAAACATCAGGTAAATTTGTATTAGAAAATAAAAGAGGTGTATCGTTTTGTTCTAATTTCATTTTCTAAGAACTCCTTTCTAAATAAACTATGTCGTATTATATCATTTTTTATTTGGTTTTACAATAAAGAATAGGAGAAATTTTAATGATAGATTATTCATAATTTATGATAAAGATATATATTTCTATTTTTAAAGAATAGAAATATATAATAAAAAATATAGAGTAAATTTTCGTGCTGAAATCCAACAATACTAATTAGAAAAAGAGGAAAACAAATGGCAATAAATAATGTGATTTTAATAGTGATATCTGGTAAGAATAAGTGTGCAAGCATAAAATAAATTATCCAAAGAATAACATTAAATATTGCAGTAGAGTAATCTATTATACCTAGAAATTTAGTACGAAAATGATAATTTTGAGGAAAAATGAATTTCATGAATATTCTCTCCTTTCTGCATAAAATAAAAGAAAAAGTTATTTTAATAAAGTACGAAGATTAGATAATCCACTAGATATTTCTGTAGAGATTCCACCTAACCATTCTTTTATGTAGTTTCCTGCACGTGATAGAGCATAGATTCCTCCTATATAAACAAATTTACCTAGTAAATCCTGTGAGGAAAAGTCAATAGAGAACAATAACAGTAAAATAAAGGAAACTAAACATTGCAATAATAATAAAGACAATAAATTACGAAGCCATATTTTAAAGAACCAAGAGGTAGAGTGATTAATTAAACATAAAAAAGAAAAAGGAGCAATAAGTACTAATACTTTTATCATAATGTAACGTAAGGAATAAGAAAACATAAGATTTAGTAATTGAAAAGAAACAAACCCTTTTAAAATGCCATCTACAGAAAAAATAGAAAAGTTACTTTCTTCTATTTGAATAAGTTCATTTATATTTGTTATAAAATTCTCAAAAGAAATGGGAGTATGCAATAAAGAAGAACCTATTTCTATAATAGAACCAGATAGATAATAGTTTACTTGTAAAATTTGTTCACAGATGAAATAAGAAAATTGAAGTACAATAGCAAATATTAATAGTTTAAAAACAAACTGATAAGGTCTCTCTATTTCTACATAAGAAAAATGTGAATACAATAAACGAATAGCATAATACAAAGAAAAACCGATTAATAAAGCATTTGCTAATAACAGTAATTGTTTTAAGACTGTATTCATAGAAACTTGCATAATAGAAGAATTAGTAAGGACATCAGGAGTAATAAATATTAGTTTATCTAGTATGATGTAAATTTGATTATCAATGGAAGAAAAAAATTGAGAAAATAGAGTATTAATAGTATCTAAAATAATTTGAGCCATTTGAGTATAGGTTATACTTTGCAACATTACCTCCTTGTTATCCTACTAAGGACTGAATAGCAGATAAAATTAAGTTAATAGCTAAAATAAAGGCATAGGAGAAAAGACTCCCTTTTATTAATTTTTTTCCCGTACGAATTTTTTCTTCGTCACCAAAGCTAAACTTTTTCATAAATACGCCAGTTCCCACAGCAACAGCTGCTGCAGGAGTGGCTAATTTAATAAGCCATTCTTTTATAGATTCAAAAGCACTGTTTAATTTATTTACTAATTCTGGTTCTCCCCAAGCAAAACAATTAGTGGAAAAAAATAATGTAAATAAAATAAAAAGATAAATAATATACAAAATTCTTCGATACATATATAAGACCTCCTTTTATATTAAACGGAATTAGAACGAAAATAAGGTATCATACTTAACTTTTCTGGCTTTTTTATAGTTTCACCATCAGATAAAAAGGAAAGACAAGAAAAAGAAGGAAGTTGTTGTGTAAAAAATTGAAAATCAAATACAAAGTCTGTTTGAGAATAAGTACTGTAAGATTCAGAAAGATTAGAATCTTTAGACTGAAAATTATGAAAGAAGGGATGAAATGTAGTTTCTTTAGCATTTTCAGAAATTGTTTTGGATATTTTGGTTTTATCCTGTTTTCCAATTTGTTTTTGGGCATCTTCTATAGTGAAAATATCGTCGGTGCGAAACCATAGTTTATTAATTAAATTTTGAATAATGACTTTTACACAAGAAGTGTCTTTCAAGGTATGCAATAAAGAGGTATAACTTTGTGTGGCAATAATATTAATACATTTTGCTTCTCTGCTTTGTGCAAAAAAGGAAGCATCACTTACTGTAACATATTCATGAAATTCATCACTAATAAAGCATACGGGTCTTTTACTTGCGTGAGGGTTAGCAAGCCTACTCATTACTTCTGTTTGGAAATCTAATTTTAAATAAGCAGCAATTACTTTAGATAAATTCTGATAATCAGCAATATTTAAATTTAATACAACAATTTTCCCTTTTTCTATTACATCAGAAAAACCTAAAAAATTTAAGTCTTCTAGAGAGGAACAGAAGGTATTCTTTACTTTATAGTCGTTTAAAAATAAGCTAGTAATTCTAGAGATCTCTGATTTTAGAATGGAAATAGTACGAGAATCTAAAGGTTTAAATTCTTTTTCAAAGAATTCTAGACTAGAAAGCAAATCATAACATTCTTCAGAAGAAAAAGAATTTTTTAAAAAAAGTTCGTGTAAAAAGTTCACTTTTTCTGTATAGTAAGTGGGAGACGTAATAAAGTGATGAATTTCTTCAAAGGTGACATAGCCATGATGATATAAACGGCAAAGTTTAATAGCTTCTAATAAAATCTGATGTGCTTTATCTATCCAAAAAGATTCTGTATTGTTAGGGGAAAACAATAAGAGAATGGATTTTAACCTATCTGCTAGCACAGAAGCTCTTAAATGCGGCTTATGTAACGGATTGTACTTAATATTACCACTAAGATCGATAGTGATAACATCTTCTTCTCTTTCACAATTTTGAGCATAAGAAAGAACTTGTTTATAGTAATTACCTTTTACATCTAAAATGAGCATACCAAGTTTATCTTCTGTAGAATTACTTTTATATTCTATTAATTGTTTTGTAAAGGGGTACATAGCACTACTTGTCTTTCCTGTTCCAATAGCACCAGTAATAAAAATATTTTGATATAAACTTCTTTCTGGAAGGGTGATTAATTCCTTAGAACTAGAATAACCAATTTGTAATTGGAGAGTGTCTTCTCTTTCTGCATTTTTTTTCTTTTTTTTAAAAATAAAAGAAAAGATAGATAGAGATGAGAGTTTAGAGAATAAGGAAAAAAATAAAAATAAATTAGTATATAAGTAGATAAAAATAAAAGCTATTTTTATTATATTCCAAAGAAAAGGCTGTTCTATACAAATATCGAAAGGCTGTAATCCATAAGGAATAATGATATGTGATTCATGGTAAATTGGTGAAAAAAGAAAATAGGCAAAAAGACAGGATAATGAGGTTGGAACCAATGCTAATAAAAAACATTTAATTTTCATGGAAGGAATCCTCTACATATTTTCTTTTTAAATATAATTTGGAACCTTGCTTTTGATGTAAAAAATACATTTGAAAAAAAGTATAAATAGAATAAAAAGTAATAAAAAAATTCATAATAAGTATTATAAAAAAAGTATGGAGTAAAGTTTCAATAATTATCACTCTCCTTTCATGGAAACATAATATAATATTTCTTTAATTTTGTCTATACTTTTTTGGAAAAATGTGTTATAATGACAAAGGTTCTAATAATAACCGAAAAATCGACATAAAGAAAGGTGGATAAGGTATGGAAATAAATAAAGATATGACAATAGGAGAATTAATAGAAAAAGCACCAGAAAAAGCTGAGATTTTGTTAAATGTTGGAATGCATTGCTTAGGTTGTCCAGCATCTCAAGCAGAAACAATCGAAGAAGCTTGTGACGTACATGGAATTGATGTAAATGAGTTAATTGAAAAATTAAATGCATAATTTCATAGAAAATTTACAAAAATTTTACGAAATTATAAGAATTTTTAAAAAATCGATTGACAAAATCACAAAAATATAGTAAACTATACAAGCAGTCGCAAATAAATGCGACTCTACTTGGGTCATTAGCTCAGGTGGTAGAGCACTTGACTTTTAATCAAGTTGTCCGCGGTTCGAGTCCGCGATGGCTCACCAACAAGGATTTAGCATTCGACTAAATCCTTGGTAATTTATTTTATGGCCCCGTGGTCAAGCGGTTAAGACATCGCCCTTTCACGGCGGAGACATGGGTTCGATTCCCGTCGGGGTCACCAATTTTTTGCCACTTTAGCTCAGATGGTAGAGCAACTGACTTGTAATCAGTAGGTCGCCCGTTCGATTCGGGCAAGTGGCTCCATACTTAAAACCAGGCTTGTTATAGAACTTGCTTGGTTTTTTGCTGTAGGAAAAAATATAATAAATAGGAGAGATAAAAAATGGAGAAAACTATTATAGTAACTGGTGGTTCTAAAGGAATAGGTGAAGGAATTGTGAATTTGCTTGCAAAGGAAAATTACAATATTGTGTTAAATTATAATAAATCAGAAGAAGCTGCAAAAAGAATACAAAAGGAATTCACAGAGTTAGGAAAAAATGTGGAAATTTTTCAAGCAGATGTATCTAAAAGAGAAGAAGTTAAAAAGTTAGTAGAATTCACAATACAAAAATTTGAAAAAATAGATGTTTTAGTGAATAATGCGGGAATAACACAAAATAAGTTATTTACAGAAGTTACAGAAGAAGATTGGAGATATATTATTGACAATAATCTTACGTCTGTATTTTATATGTCACAAGAAGTGGTGCCTTATATGATACAAAGGCAAAGTGGTTGTATTATTAATATTTCTTCTATTTGGGGAATAGTAGGGAGTTCTTGTGAAAGTATATATAGTGTTAGTAAAGCAGGAGTAGATGGACTCACAAAAGCATTAGCAAAAGAACTAGGGCCATCTCATATTCGCGTAAATAGTATTGCACCAGGATTTATTGATACACAAATGAATCAAAATATATCAGAAGAAGTTGTAAATGAAATAAAGCGAGAGACACCTTTAGAAAAAATAGGGAAACCAGAAGATATTGCAAAATGTGTAAAATGGCTTATAGAAGACGAATTTACAACAGGACAAGTAATATCCATTAATGGTGGATGGGTAATTATATAAAAAAAGAGCTGATGAACAAGCTCTTTTAATTTTCATTTATTTTTCTTTTATAATTTCCAGAAATAATTTTTGGAACATAGTGTAAAATTTTATAGATAGCAAGTTTAATTTTTTTACTCCATATATAAGATTTTCTTAACCTTTTGTGGACAGACATACCATTTTCAGGAGTCACAACTAAAGATAACTCTGGTTCTTCTTCTATTTCTACTTTTTCAATAGGAAAATAGAAATTTTGACCAAAGCAATTATCCCATTCACCTTTTTCATTTTTAAAACATAAACCTAAAGAGTTAAATTCACTAATTTCAATTTCACATTGAAATCCAAGTTCTGTTTTTTCCATTTTAACATCTTTTGCATTTTCCCAATTCTCTCCAAAGCCATAGTGTAGGAAAACCTCTTCAGATCCTATTTGATAAAGGTAGCCCACATAGGAAATTTTTAAAGTAGAATTCTGTGTAATTTTATCTGTATTAAAAAATATATTTTTTACAAGTTCCATTATTTATCTCTCTCCTTAAATTTTATCTTTTGCAAATTTATTATATTATTAAAAGTTGTAATATTCAAGTGTTTTTTTATAAAAAATATCAAAAAATGGAAAATTATGATTTTGGCATTGGATATATTTTTCCAACAATAGTAAAATCCATATTTTCATCAAGATCTATTTCTGGATAATCTTTATTTTCTGCACGAAGGACTAACTTATCTTTACGAATAATAAAGTAACGAACATAAAATTCACCATTATAAATGAATAATCCTATATCTTTTGTATCTAAAGGTGTATTAAATTCTAAAAAGGCATAGGAATCTTTTGGTAAGACAGGTGCCATTGCGTCATCTTTTATTTTAATAGCCATAGAAGCTGTTGGTATAGTAGAAGGACAGTCTATCAAACCTTCAAAGTTTTCAAAGGCAGGAATTTTAGTGCAACAAATATGATTACTCCATTTATACCTTTTATGATCATCTGTAATTTCTTTATCGTAAGTATACATTAGTGGTTGATAGGGAACATCTAAGGCTTTACAGATTTTTTTAAGAGCCTTATGACTAGGAGTTCTTTCGCCTTTTTCAATATGGGATAAATGCCCTATATTAATACCAGTATTTCTTGCCACATATACTTTTGTAATATTTTTATCCTTTCTTACTTTAGTAATCATATTTCCTAACATCATAAAAATCTACCTCTTTTGACAATTTTCCTTTAAAAAAAAAAAAAAAAAGAAGTTTGTCTATATAAAAA
>CALXAQ010000037.1 GCA_944386335.1 uncultured Clostridia bacterium
AAAATATATATGAAAACAGGAAATAAAGAAGGTTTAAAAAAAGATTTAGACCATATTGTAGAAGATTTAGAAGAAATTGTAGAAAATGTGGAAGAAATGAAATCACAAGAGGACCAGAAGAAAGAAATAACAGAAAATATTGAAAGAGTAAAAGAACAAATCGCAGCATTAGAAGAGCCAAAACAGGAGAATACAAAAAAGAAAGAAAAAGGACTTGCTATTTTTGGTATTACCATTTGGAGAATGCTTGCTTATTTTGTTATCTATAGTGTACTAGGTTTTATAGTAGAAACTGTTTTTGCTTTCTTTTCGGAGGGGGTTATAGAAAGTAGAAAAAGTTTTCTTTATGGGCCATTTTGTGCTATTTATGGAGTGGGAGCAGTAGTAATGATTGTAGGCCTACAAAAATGTAAAAAAAACAATTTTACTTTATGCTTAGGTGGTTTTTTGATTGGCTCTGTTGTAGAATATTTGGTAAGTCTTATAGGAGAGTTAGTATTCCATGTAAAATGGTGGGATTATTCTAATATGGCATTTAATCTGCAAGGAAGAATTTGTCTTACTTTTTCTATTGCGTGGGCAGCATTAGGTGTATTTCTAATGAAAGTAGTAAACCCTATAGTAGATAAAGTAATTAATAAAATTCCAGTAAAAGTATGGAAGATAGGAAGTTTGATAATTGTTATTTTTATGTTTATAGATTGGATTATTTCTAGTTTTGCTATGCAAATGTTCTTTATGCGTATTGTAGATAATCACCATATCGAATTAAAAGATGGGCAAGAATATATTGAAGTTTGTAGAGATTTATATGAGCAAGAGTGGATAAAAAATATAGTAGATACTTTTTGGAATGATGAAGTAATGGTAAAAACATTTCCTAATTTAAGAGTAACGACAAAACATGGGGCAGTAATCTATGTATGTAAGTTATATCCTAATATAGAGCCATATTATATAAAGGTGTTTGAACCTATTCATTTAGAAAAATTTGAGTTTTTTATGACAAAAAAGTCGGAATAAATTTTATAAAAATGAGAGAAAGTACTTTAAAAGTAAACATAAAAGTGATATAATGTGTGGTATCATCTGTAAAAAAGGGTAGCAGAAGGAGGAAAAGATGATACAAAGACAATATAATATCTCATATGAGGTAAGTTATGTTCTTGGAGAAGAAGACAAACTGGAAAGCATAGAAATAATTTCTACAACAGGTAAGCATACACGGCTTACAAGAGAAAAGGTGTTAACCATTTGGAAAGATGAGGAGAATAAGGAAAGACTAAAAAAACTTATGCTAGTGATTGCAACAGCAAGTAGAAGTGAGTGGAGAACCTTTTACAAAACAGCTAAAAAAGACAAAGAAATATTTCCTGTCATCCATGATGTATGGCAAGAGACGTTAGAGGAACTAAAAACAGAGTAAAGACTACCCAAAAAAGAACTGGTTGTAATGACTAGTTCTTTTTTACTGTCCCACAAATATCAGGGATAAGTGGGACAAATAAAAAATATTCACTAAAAAATCACATTTCTTTTTAAAAAAATAGTAGTAAAACTAAAAGAAATGTGATAGGATACAATTAGGTAAAAATGAGAAAGAAGGATGTAAATGGCATATATAGAATTTAAAAATGTGGTAAAAGAATATCAGATGGGAGAAGTGACAATTAAAGCATTAGATAAAACAAATTTTGAAATAAAGCAAGGAGAATTAGTAGTTATTGTAGGACCTAGTGGGGCAGGAAAAACAACTACTTTAAATATATTAGGTGGTATGGATAATGTAACTTCAGGAAAAGTTTGGGTAGATGGAAAAGAAGTTAGTAAATTAAAGAATAAAGAATTGGTTCGCTATAGGAGAGAGGATATTGGTTTTGTTTTTCAATTTTACAATTTGGTACAGAATTTAACTGCTTTAGAAAATGTAGAACTTGCTACTCAAATTTGTAAGAATTCTTTATCTCCAGAAGAAATTATAAAAAAAGTAGGTTTAAAGGATAGAATGAAAAACTTTCCTTCTCAATTATCAGGAGGAGAGCAACAAAGAGTTGCTATTGCAAGAGCCATTGCAAAAAATCCTAAATTGTTATTATGTGACGAGCCAACAGGAGCCTTAGACTATAAAACAGGAAAACAGATTTTAAAATTATTGCAAGATACCTGTAGAAAAGAGAATATGACAGTAATCATTATTACGCATAATACAGCTATTGCACCTATGGCAGATAAAGTAATTCACTTTAAGAACGGTAAAGCTGAAAAAATAGAGAAGAATGAGCATCCAATTTCCATTGAGCAAATAGAATGGTAAAAAGCTTAATTAACTTAGCAGAAACTTTAGAAGGGAGAAAATAAAGATGAAAAAAGCCCTATTAAAAGATAGTGTAAAAGAAATAAAGAATACCTATAAACGATTTATTTCCATATTATTAATGGCTTTTTTAGGAGTGGGCTTTTTTGCAGGTATTAGAGCTAGTAGTCCTGATATGTTGGATACTATTGACCAGTATTTTTCGCAACAAAATGTATATGATATAGAGGTGTTGTCTACATTAGGACTTACACAAGACGATATAGATGCTTTACGCCAACTAGAAGGGGTGAAAAATGTTTATGGTAGCTATAGTACCGATGCTATGATAGAAACCCAAGAAAAAGAAGTAGTAGCTAAAGTTATGGCAATAGATGAAGTAAATCAAGTAGAATTGTTAGAAGGAAAAATGCCAGAGTCTAATACAGAATGTTTAGTAGAAGAGAATTATTTAAAATCAAACGATAAAAAAATAGGAGATAGTATTCTTTTACAGATAGAAGAACAAGAAGAAGGTATATCCTTAAAAGAAAAACAATTAACTATTGTAGGAACAGCTAGAAGTCCTCTATATATTTCAAGAGAGAGAGGAACTACAACCTTAGGTTCTGGTAGAATAGATTACTTTATGCATGTACCAAAAGATAATTTTGATACAGATATTTTTACACAAATTTATTTGATTTTGCCAACACAAGAAGGCGTAAAAACGGGAAGCAGTGCCTATGAGGAGAGAGTAGAAACAGTAAAAGAAAAAATAGAATTTATAAAAGAAGAAAGGCAACAAGCCAGATATCAATCATTAGTAGATACAGCAAATGCAGAACTTACAGAAGCCGAGCAAACTTTTGAACAAGAAAAAGCAGATGCAGAAAAGCAACTACAAGAGGCACAAACAGAGATAGATAATGGAAGAAAAGAGATAGAAGAAGGAAAGCAAACATTAGAGAACAATCGAAAAAAAACAAATGCTCAGTTAAATGAAGCAAAAAAGCAAATAGAAAGTGCTGAAAAACAAATACAAGAAAATGAAAAACTACTACAAACACAAGAAATACAAGCGCAAGAAGGCATAACGCAAATAGAAATAGCTAAAAAAGAACAAGAGAAAAATTTAGAACAATTAGAAACAGGAATAAAGCAAATAGAAGATAATATAACAAAAATAGATGAGCAATTAAAACAAGAAAGTATAACGGAAGAACAAAAACAAATTTTACAAAAACAAAAGGAAGAGTTAACAAAAAAAGAAAAAGAATTATCCACTCAAAAGAAAACCTTGCAAACAGCTATTAGCCAGATGCAAACCCAAATACAAAGTATACAAACACAGCTAGAAAGCGGAAAGACACAACTTGCACAGGCAAGGAAGACCTTACAAACTAGTAAATCTCAATATGAAACCAGTAAAACAAAGGCAGAAAATGAATTTGCAAAAGCGGAAAAAGAGTTAGAACAAGCAGAAAAAGAAATACAAGAAGGAGAGCAAACACTAGCAGAAAAAAGGCAAGAATTTGATACCAAAATTGCGGAAGCAGAAGGAGAGTTAATTGATGCAAGAGAGAAAATTGCAGAAATAGAAAAGCCTACATGGTATATTTTAGATAGAAATAGCAATAGTGGATATAGCAGTTTTATAAAAGATACGGAAAATGTGGAGAATTTAGGAAGAGTTTTCCCAATAGTGTTTTTTGTTATAGCTACATTAATATCTCTTACATCTATGACAAGAATGGTAGAAGAGCAAAGAATACAAATAGGTACAATGAAGGCACTAGGGTATAACAAGTTTCAAATAGCAAGTAAATATATCTTATATGCAAGTTTAGCCTGCATTCTTGGTGGTGTTTTAGGGATGAGCGTAGGGTTTTATTTATTGCCTAATATTATTTGGTCTATGTACAGCATGATGTATACCATAACCAATTTTGTCATTACTTATAATTGGTATTATGCGATAACAGGATTAGGAATTGCAAGTATTTGTATTATAGGAGCAACAGCGTTAACAACAGTACAAACTCTAAAGCAAACACCATCAGAATTAATGAGGCCAAAAGCACCAAAACCAGGGAAAAGAGTTTTATTAGAAAAGATACCATTTTTATGGAAAAGATTTAATTTTTCACAGAAAGTAACCTTAAGAAATATTTTTCGATATAAGAAAAGATTTTTTATGACTATTATAGGAATTGCAGGTTGCACAGCATTAATTTTAACAGGCTTTGGAATTAAAGATGCTATTTCTGCTTTGCTACCAGACCAATATGAAAATATATTTCATTATCAAATGCAAGTTAGTTTAAAAAGTGCATTAACACAAGAACAAGTGAATGATTTAATACAAAAAGTAAAGCAAAAAGAAGGAATAACAGAAGTAATCCAAACTTACATGGCAGGTGGAACCATTATCAGAGATGATTTACAAGAAGAAATACAAATGATCGTACCTGATAATCAAGAAGAATTAAAAAAGGTAATAGCTTTAAAAAATGTAAAAACGAAAGAAGAGATAGAATTACCAGAAAATAAAATTTTAATTACAGATAAGGTGGCAGAATTAATAGGTGCAAAAGCAGGAGATACGATTATTTTGAGAAATAGCGAAGATGAAGAAGTTAGTGTAGAAGTAGCACAGGTAGTAGAAAACTACATTTCACATTATGTATACATAACAAAACAGACATATGAAAATTTATATGGAACATTTGAAACGAATGTATTATTATTGCAATATCAAAACTTGGATGAAGAACAAGAAAAAGCATTATCAAAAGAATTATTAGCAGAAAATGAAGTGTCTACTACCATGTTTGTTTCTAGTATTCAGTCTATGATGGAAGATATGATGTTTTCTTTAAATTATGTAGTGATTGTACTAATTGTATCGGCAGGACTTCTTGCTTTTGTGGTGTTATATAATTTAGCAAATGTCAATATTAGCGAAAGAATTAGGGAGTTGGCTACTATAAAAGTACTAGGATTTTATGATAGAGAAGTATATCACTATGTCTCTAGAGAAACCATTATATTAACCATAATTGGTATTGTTTTAGGATTAGTAGGAGGCTATTTCTTAAGTTACTTTATCATGGGTACCTGTGAAATAGATATGCTACGTTTCTCAAAAGATATTTTACCATTGAGTTATGTATATGCAACACTTATCACCATTGCTTTTACCATCATAGTAAATATAGTTACTTATTTTGCTTTGAAGAAAGTAGATATGATAGAAAGTTTAAAAAGTATAGAATAAAGAAAGAGAGGAACTTTACGTGGAAGAATGGGAACAAAGAAAGGAAATAACCCATAGAGAGGAAAAAGAAAGATTAGCTAGTAAAATAGTGCAAAGAGTAAAAGAGGGAGAAATTATAGGATTTGGATCTGGGACGACTTCCTATTTAACCGCTTTAGCAATAGGAAGAAAAATAAAAGAAGAGGGCTTGCATATAAAAGCAATTCCTACTTCTAATGAAATAGAAAAGTTGTGTAAAACTTTAGCAATACCAACTACTAGCTTAGAGCAAGAATTTCCTGATTGGTGTTTTGATGGAGCAGATGAAGTAGATCCTAGGGAAAATATGATAAAGGGAATGGGAGCAGCCATGTTTAGAGAAAAGCTAAATATGGTAAATAGCAAAGAAAATTATATTTTAATAGATAGTTCTAAAAGAGTAGAAAGATTAGGAGAGAAACATCCTATTCCAATAGAATGCGAAAAAAGAGCAGCAAATTACGTAATACAAAAAGTAAAAGAATTAGGAGCAAAAAAATTAGAATGGCGTTATCAAGAGGAAGGAGAAGTTAACCAATTAGAAAAAGGGATACAGACAAAATTTATTACAGATAATGGAAACTATATTTTGCATGCTTGGTTTGATAAGATTCCTTCCTCTCTAGAAAAAGACTTAAAACAAATTATAGGGGTAATAGAAACAGGGTTATTTATAGGATATCCTATTCATATAATTCAGTAATGTAAACATCTTTAGATTCAGGATGATGTAAGAAACCGATGGTAGCAACATCATCTTTTACCTCTTGTACCCAAACAGGCTCATCATGGTAATAAACTTCTTCAATTTGTTTATTTTTTACAATTTCATAAATTCTTTCTTTTTTCATAGAATTCTCTCCTCCCTAGTTTTTGTTTTATTGTATACAGAAAAAAGAAAAATATGCATGTGCAATTTAGGGACGTTCCTTAAATTGCATGAAAAGAAACAAATTTAAATAAGTAAAGAAAATGGATTAAATATAAAATTGCAATTTAAGGAACGTCCCTAAATTGCAAAAGTAAAGGAGCAAACATATGAATATATTAGTTATAGGAGATTTAGTAGGAGAAGCAGCTGTAAAAAAATTAAAAGAAAAGCTTCCTGTTTTAAAACAAAAACATGAAGTAGATTTTGTTATTGTTAATGCAGAAAATGCTGCAAGTGGAATGGGAATTACCCAAAAGATTTTTAGTGAATTAAAAGAAATGAAAATAGATGCTATTACAATGGGGAACCATACATGGGGAAAAAAGGACATTTTTGAATTTATAGATGATCCCATATTGATTAGACCAGCTAACTATTCTAAAGGGGTAATGGGAAAAGGCTATGCCATTTTTGAAAGAGGAACAAAGAAATTGGCAGTAGTAAATTTAATAGGAAGAACCGATATAGGTGTACAGTCAGATAATCCTTTTACTGCAGCAGAGGAGATTGTGGAGAAAATAAAAGCAGAAGTAGATTATATTATTATAGATTTTCATGCAGAAGCTACAGCGGAAAAAGTAGCAATGAAATTTTTTTTAGATGGGAAAGTAACGGCTATTTTTGGTACTCATACTCATGTTCAAACAGCAGATGAAGAGGTAACACAAAAAGGAACAGCCTATATTACAGATGTGGGAATGACAGGAACTATAGAATCTGTAATAGGTATGGATGTAAATGTAGCTCTTAAAAGATTTTTAACTTCTATGCCAGAAAGATATAAATTAGCGGAAGGGCATCAAATGATAAATGGCTGTGTAATAGAGATAAATGACGAGAATTGTCGAGCAACTGATATTTATAGAATACAAGAAAAATAAAAGACGAAAAAACAAAAACTTTAGCGAAAAGTTTTCCTAAAAATTTCCAAAAAACACTAGACAATTTATAAAATATGTAATATAAATATACCTGTAATTCAAATAAAAATAAAATTATAGGAGGCAAAAAATGGAAATTTTAAAAATCTCATCCAAATCAAATCCAAATTCAGTAGCAGGAGCAATTGCTGGATTGGTAAAAGAAGAAAACAAGGCAGAAATGCAAGCAATCGGAGCAGGAGCACTAAATCAAGCTGTAAAGGCGGTAGCAATAGCAAGAGGATTTGTAGCACCATCAGGAGTGGATTTAGTATGTATACCAGCATTTGCAGAAGTGGAAGTAGAGGGAGAAGATAGAACTGGTATCAGAATTATTGTGGAGTCTAGAAAATAGTTTAAAGTCCATCTTTTTCTTCAAAAGATGGTAGATTCGATAGAATTTCATAGAAGATTGCAAAAGAAAAAATCCCTTTTGCAATCTTTTGATATATTTTTTCAAAATAATGTGAATTTAATTTTCTATTAAAATTTTTCCAATGTATAAAAAAGAAAGCTTGAAAAATTCTAAAAAATAAGATATGATTAACAAAAAAATATGAGGTGAAGAAAATACAAAATGAGATTTAATATCGTTAAGACCATCTTTATAGTGGTTGTAATTGGTATTCTTGTGTTTGCTATTTATTCTATCTATTTTCAGAATAAACAAGAAAATATACAAAAACAGAATGAACAACAAGCAGAGGTAGTAGAAGAGAAAAAAGATATTCAATTGGGAATTTCTAATTATGATACGATGAATCCATTATTAACTAGTAATAAAGAAGTATTGAATATAGACAAATTAATTTTTGAACCATTACTTACTTTAGATGAGAATTATAAAATAGAATTGTGTTTAGCAACAGAATGTTCCAAAACATCAGATACTTCCTATGTAGTAAAGATAGATAATAATGTAAAATGGCAGGATGGTAGTCCTCTCATTGCTAAAGATATACAATTTACAATAGATCGTTTAAAAGAAGGAAAATCAATTTATTCTGCAAATGTAGAAAAAGTAAGTAGCGTGGAAGTAATAGATGCTTCTACTATAAAAATTAATTTATCAGAAGCAGTTCCTTTTTTTGAATATAATTTAACTTTTCCGATTTTACCAAACAATTATTACTTGGGAGAAGATTTTAATATTTCTACTAAAATTCCAATAGGGACAGGCATGTATCAAATTAGTAGTATGGATAGTCAAAAAATAACGTTAGTACGCAATGAGAATTGGTGGCAAGAAAAAGAGCCTAAAATTGAAACAGTAGAAATAAAGTTGTATACAGAAATAGGAGAATTATATAATAGTTTTAAATTAGGTAATATAGATGTGTTTACAACTGCTAATCGAAATCTAGAAAATTATATTGGAACAATGGGATATGCAAAAGGGGAATTTGCAGGAAGAGAATTTGATTACTTAGCATTTAATTGTCAAGATAGTTTATTGCAAAAAGAGGAAGTAAGAAAAGCTATTTCTTATGCTATTGACAAAAATAACATTGTGTCTGCTGTATATAATAACCAATACTTTGTTTCTAATTTCCCTTTAGATTTTGGAAGTTTTGCATATGAAAATACACAAACTAGTAGTGGATACAATATGGAACAAGCAAAGAAAGTATTAACAGACAATGGTTGGGAATATAAGAATAATCGTTGGCAAAAAAGAGAAAATGGAAGAACACTTCGCTTAAGATTTACTTTATCAGTACAACAGAATAATGAACAAAGGCTTGCAGTGGCAGAAAATATAAAGGCACAATTAGAACAAATAGGCATTTCTGTTACTATTAACAAGTTGTCAGATGCACAGTATCAAAATGTATTAACGAATAAAAACTATCAAATGTTAATAACAGGGGTATATAATGGATATAGTCCAGATATATCAACTTTTTTTGCAGTAAATAATTTACAAAACTATACCAATGAGAAGATTCAAGCTTTGCTTAAAGAAGTAGAAGCTATACAGGAAGAAGAACTGTTAAAACAGAAATATCAAGAGATAGTGAATATTTATCAAGAAGAACAGCCTTTTATTAGTTTATATCGTAATAAAGTAACTGTAATAAAAGACCAAAACTTAGCAGGAGAAGTAACGCCAAATAATTTTTTTAGCTATTATCATTTTGAAGATTGGTATTGTATGTAAAATGAAAATAAAAAAATTAAGAAAAACTCTTGACAAAAGAAAAGGTTAGTATATAATAAGAATACAAACATATGTTTAAAATAATCGTAAGGAAGGAAAGAAAAAATATGGAAAAACAAAATTCAGAAAAAATGAAAGCTTTGGAAGTAGCATTAGGACAAATAGAAAAACAATTTGGAAAAGGTTCTGTTATGAAATTGGGAGATTATCAAGCTATGAATGTAGAAGCAATCCCAACAGGTGCATTAAGTCTAGATATTGCTTTAGGAATAGGTGGAATTCCAAGAGGAAGAATTATAGAAGTTTATGGACCAGAATCTTCTGGAAAAACAACTTTAGCATTGCATATGATTGCAGAAGCACAAAAATTAGGAGGAGAAGCAGCTTTTATTGATGCAGAACATGCTTTGGATCCTGTGTATGCAAAACATTTAGGAGTGGATATTGATAATTTAATTGTGTCTCAACCAGACACGGGAGAACAAGCATTAGAAATAGCAGAAGCACTAGTAAGAAGTGGGGCTTTAGATGTTATTGTAATAGATTCTGTTGCAGCACTAGTACCAAAAGCAGAGATAGATGGAGACATGGGAGATTCTCATATTGGTTTGCAAGCAAGACTTATGTCTCAAGCTTTAAGAAAATTAGCAGGGGCCATTAATAAGTCAAAATGTGTGATTGTATTTATTAACCAACTAAGAGAAAAGGTAGGTGTCATGTTTGGAAATCCAGAAACCACTGCTGGTGGAAGAGCGTTAAAATATTATGCATCTGTTCGTTTAGATATTAGAAAAGTGGAAAACATTAAACAAGATGGAGAGGTATTGGGAAATAGAGCAAAGGTAAAAGTAGTAAAAAATAAAGTGGCTCCACCTTTTAGAGAAGCAGAATTTGATATTATATATGGAAAAGGAATATCTAAAGAAGGAAATATCTTAGATATTGCTGTTAATTTAGATATTATCGAAAAAAGTGGCTCATGGTTTAGCTATAAAGGAGAAAGAATTGGACAAGGAAGAGAAAATGTAAAAAAATATTTGGCAGATAATCCAGAAGTAGCAAAAGAAATAGAAGAAAAGATAAGAGCTAATTTTACGGAAGCATTTGAAAAAAGTTTAGGTGATGAAGAAGAAAAGCAAGAAGAAACAGAAAATGAAGAAGAATAAAAAGAAAAAAAGGAAGAAAAAATGTATACAATAGAAGAGTTTGATAAAGCAAAAACACAAGTATTAAAATATGTAATGTACAAAAAACGTACACAACAAGAAGTAAAAAATAAATTTATTGCTACAATAGAGGAAAATTTGTTGGAAGATGTGTTGCAAGAATTACAAGAGATAGGCTATATTAGTGACAATCAATACATAGAAAGAGCAGTAAATGAGTTTAGAGCCTTAAAAAATCTTTCTAGAAAAGAAATAAAATATAAATTAATGGCAAAAGGGATAAAACCTAATGATTGGGATAATTATTATGAAAAACATAAGGAAGAATTGCAGGAATATGAAAAGAAATCTGCTGAGAATATTGTACTTAAAAAAATGAGTAATATGGAAGAAATAGAAATAAAACAGTATTTACTAAAAAAAGGATATGAGCCAGAATATATTCAAGAAGCTATGGAGAAGATAGAGGAGTAAGGGAGCCAAAAAATGCAAAAAGTACTAACTATGGAAACAAATAAATATGCTATTAAATTAGAAAACTTCGAAGGGCCTTTAGACTTATTATGTTATTTAATAGAAAAAAATAAAATGAATATTTGTGATATTAAAATTAGTGAGATTACAGACCAATATATAGAGTATATAGAAACCATGGAAAAAATGAACTTAGAGATTACAAGTGAGTTCTTGGTAATGGCCTCTACATTAATTTATTTAAAATCTAAAAGTTTACTTCCTACAAAAGTAGAAGAAGAGGCTGAATTAACAGAAGAAGAGTTATTAAAAAGAATTATAGAATATAAAAAATATAAAGAAGCGTCAAAACAATTAAAAGAACGCTATAGTGTTTATGCAAAACGTTATTCTAAGCTTCCAGAAGAAATACAACTGCCTAAACAAGTATTAGAAAGAAAAGATTCGATAGATACTATCATAGAAAAATACAAAAATATAGTAGAAAAAAATAGTATGCGTTTAAACCAAAATGCAAAAAATATAGAAAAGATAGCTATTACAGATACATTTACGGTAGCAAGCAAAGTAAAAGAAATTTTTAAAGAACTATTAAAAAAGCCCAAATTTGTATTTAATAAAATGTATACAGTTTCAAAATGTAATAAACAAGAAGTAGTAACAGCTTTTACAGGATTGTTAGAATTGTCTAGAAGAAGTAAGGTAACTACTAGGCAGGAAGAGTTATTTGGAGATATTATAGTAGAAAAAAATAAAAGAAGAGTTGGATAAGTAATATAAAAAAGTATAAAGAAGAAATAAATGGTAAAAATAAGAAATAGAAACATCCTTTGAGAAGGAGGAAAAAGGAATGCTATTTTTTATTTTAGTACTATTAGGCATATTTCTTCTTTTTTGTGTTTTTGCTATGTTTATGCTACTTAGCAGTATTTTAATAGAAATAGAAGGATTTCGAAAAGAAAACGGAAAAAAGTTACAATTGCAAAAACCAATTGTCATTCGTATTCAATTTTTAGGGAAATTACCTATTATAAAATGGAAAATCACAAAAAATAAAATCAATCAATTAGAAAAAGAAAAGAAGTTACCACATGTAACAATAGAAACTATTGAACAGGGACATGTTCTACAAAAACGCAATAGAGAACTTATCAAAAATTTAAAAATATGTTTAGAAAGTATGAATTTAAAGATAAATATTGGAACAGAAAATGCTGTATTTACTGCTTATAGTGTAGCATTCATTGCTTCTACTATTAGTTTGCTATTACCACATATAATATGTATGAAAAATAAAGACAAGTGTTATTATGCTGTAATACCTAAATATGAAAATAAAAATGAATATCAAATAGAATTAAGTTGTATATTTCGTATAAAAATCGTACATATTATTTATAGTTTATATATGCACAAAAAGCAAGAGAAAGGAGAGAAAAAAAATGAGCGAACATCCTATAGAAGGTTTAATGAATACAGCCATGAACTCCATTAAAGACATGGTAGATGTAAATACCATTATAGGAGAACCTATTGAGACTTCTAATAATATTATTATCATACCAATTTCTAAGGTGGGGTTTGGTTTTGCTGCAGGAGGTAGCGAATTCAAAGGAGAAACAATTAATGAATACACAAAAAAAGATAAAGATGAGGAGATTCAATATAAGTTGCCATTTGGTGGAGGAAGCGGGGCAGGTGTTAGTATTTCACCAGTAGCTTTTTTGGTAGTACAAGGAAATAATGTAAAATTGTTACCAGTAAATCATAGTTCGGCTGTAGATAAACTTTTGGATTATGTACCAGATTTAGTAGAAAGAGCAAACAATCTTATTAATAGAGAGATGACAAATAAAAAAGAAGAAAAGAAACAAGAAGAACAAAGAAAAAGACAACAGGAAAAGAAAGAAGAAAAAGAAAAGCAAGAGAAACAAGAAATAATAGAGAATCATTATACACAACCATCAATAGAAAGTAATACTATAATTGTACCAAATACAACAAAATTACGACCTAAAAGAGGTAAAATAGCAAAATATGAATATGAGTACGATGAAACAACACCAGAAGACAAGATAGAAGATTACGATGACTAAAAACGAGAAAATTCTCGTTTTTTCTTTTATTTTTTTAAAAAGTGTCCCACTTAACTCAGGGTTAAGTGGGACAAAAAATCCACAGGAATAGGGTTATATTTGTGTAAGAAATTATGTAACAAGCTAGGTTTAGGGTTAGAATTAAATTCTGAAAAAGAGGTAGGAACAGAAGTAAGGCTTATTTTTCCTAAAAATAGTTATACAAATTTTTAATACACCATCTATTATTAGATTTCCATTTGAAAATATGTTATATCATTTAAGTTTATCAAATTAAATGAAAACTACAAAAGCCTTCCCTTAAGAGGAAAGGTTTTTTTATCTTAGTACACGGAACCAAGAAAAGAAAAGAGATTCTAGCATAGAAGTAGGCTCCATTTTTTTAATATCTTCTAAGGCAACAATATCGCTCTGGCAAAGAATATTACCATCTAATTCAAATCGTACTTCGCCTACTTTTTGTCCTTTGCTAATAGGAGCACTCACCACATCTGGTAAAGAAATTACTTGTGTTACTTCTTTACTATTTGTCTTTTCTAACAGATAACCAACATCTGTAGCAAAACCAACCGAGACGTGAGATGCTACCCCTTTTTCTACTTCTAAAGAATTTAATATATCTCCAGATTTAGCAAATTGTTCATAGGTGTAATGACTAAATCCATAATCTAATAGTTTTTCTGCTTCAGAAAAACGTACTTGCGTGCTAGGTGCTTTCATGATAACAGCAATAAGAGATAAGTCATTTCTAGTAGCACTTGCAGAGAGATTATATAAAGCAAGACCAGTGGAGCCTGTTTTTAAACCTGTAGCACCTTGATAGTTTCGAATTAATTTGTTTGTGTTCGTTAATTGAGATTTACCATCTCTTAGTGTATCCATCCAAATAGTGGTATATTGTGTAATGGTAGGATGATTTTTTAAAAGTTCTCTCGACATTAAAGCGATATCATAACTAGAAGTAACATGACCGTCTTCATCTAATCCATGGCAATTTTTAAAACAAGTATCGTTCATGCCTAAAGCTTTTGCTTTTTCATTCATTTTTTCTACGAATGCTTCCTCAGAACCTTCTAAATATTCTGCCATAGCTACAACACAGTCATTAGCAGAGGCAACGGTAATTGCTTTTAACATTTCGTTTACTGTTAGCGTTTCTCGTACATCTAACCAAATTTGTGAGCCACCCATATTAGCAGCATTTTCACTACAAGGAATAGGAGTATCTAAAGTGATTTTTCCACTATCTAAAGCTTCCATAATAAGGAGAATACTCATAATTTTGGTAACAGAAGCGGGACGAAGCTGTTCATGGGAGTTGTGTTCATATAATATTTTTCCAGTATTTTGTTCTATTAAAATGGCAGAAGCAGATTCTAACTCCAAATCCACTACTGGAGCAGACACAGTATTTGTATTTTGCACATTTTCTGATGTATTATTTGTCTGCGTATGGGAGATACTATTAGATAAATTCGACCATACATATACCGTATCGGAACTATAAACGATAGTAGATACCACACATAAAGACAAGATTAAAGCTACTACAAAGAAAAGCATAGATTTTCGCATATAGATAAAACCTCCTAAAAGTAAAATCTGTAGTATATCTTATGCAAGAATAGAAGGTTTATGCTTATTTTAGAGTAAGGTATTAAGATAATTGGATGATGCGAGTAGTAATGTTTTTATCGTCACTAGAAGCTTCTATACGAATAGGAAGACCAGTATCATTGCGAAACTTTAAATCTAAAGAGCCATAAGATACGGCAGCATCGCGTCCCTCTGGTACATAACCTACAGGTTTCCCATGAGGGTGTCTTTCTGTAACTACTAAGCTAGAAATAGATAAAACCGCATTATACAATGTACTACTTACTTGGCAATTTCCACCACCA
>CALXAQ010000038.1 GCA_944386335.1 uncultured Clostridia bacterium
AGTCTTCGTGTAAAAGAAACAGATTCTGCCGATAGTTTTGAAGTATGTGGTAGAGGAGAGCTACATTTATCTGTTTTGATAGAGACCATGAGAAGAGAAGGATTTGAACTTTTAGTTTCTCGTCCAAAAGTTATTTTTAAAGAGATAGATGGTGTAAAATGCGAACCAATGGAAAGGCTAGTAGTCAATGTGCCAGACGAGAGCATAGGAACTGTTATTGAAAAATTAGGAAGACGTAAAGCAGAAATGGTAAATATGGAACCTGCAGAGGAGGGCCACACCAAAATAGAATTTAAAATACCAGCAAGAGGACTAATTGGTTATAGAACAGAATTCTTGACAGATACCAAAGGTACAGGAACCATGAATTCTATTTTTGATAGCTATGAGCCATATAAAGGAGAAATTCAATCTAGAACAAGAGGCGTATTAGTTGCTTTTGAACAAGGAACCTCTGTTACTTATGGATTATATAATGCACAAGAAAGAGGAGAACTTTTAATTGGACCAGGTGTAGATGTATATGAAGGAATGATAGTAGGTATTAATTCTAGAAATGAAGATATTGCGATTAATGTATGTAAAGAAAAACATTTAACCAATACAAGAGCTTCTGGTTCAGATGATGCACTTCGTCTAGTACCACCAATTCAAATGTCTTTAGAAAAAGCAATCGAATTTATTGCAGAAGATGAATTAGTAGAGGTAACACCTAAAAATATTCGTTTAAGAAAGAAGATTTTAGATACAAAGACAAGGGAAAGAGAAGCGAGAAGATAAAGAAAAGGATGCAAAAATGAATAAAGAAGAACTAAAAAAAATAAAAGAAAAATCATTAGAGGAACATATTCCTATTCTTATGGACGAAACATTAGCAGTAATGGATAAAATTTTAAAAGAAAAAAAGTCGGAAAAAATATTAGAAATAGGGACTGCAGTAGGATATTCTGCAATATGTTTCTCAGAGTATCTTTGCGAAAATGGAAGAATTGATACTATTGAAAGAGAAGAAGAAAGAGTAAAACAAGCCCTAGAAAATATAAAAAAAGCAGAAGTAGAGGAGAAAATTCATATTTTGCAAGGAGATGCAGTAGAAATTTTACCTACTTTAAAAGAAAAGTACGATGTAGTATTTATAGATGCTGCTAAAGGAAAATATCCGTTCTTCTTAGAGCAAGCACTTAGGTTATTAAAGGAAGATGGTATTATTTTTGCAGATAATATATTATACAAAGGCTATGTAATGGGAGAATATCATAAACATAAACAAAGAACAGCTGTTAGAAATTTAAGGGAGTATATAAAAGAAGTAACGGATAATCCTGGATTGAATACACAAATTTTAGAAGTAGGAGATGGACTTGCTATTTCTAGAAAGATTTCTTAAGTTTTACGTCTGAAATAGATATAAAAAATAGAGAAGGTATTTAACAAAGATAGAATTATCCATAACAAAAAAAGTATAGCCATTTAAAAGGTGGTTATACTTTTTTAAAATCTATATAAGTAAGAAGTTTTGGATTAAGCAATTGAATTCTTATCGTTTTTCAAAATATCTTTGTTATTTTCTAATAATTGTTTAATTAAATTTACTTGAGTTTTAGACAAATTTTTTAGGCCAAAAGAAGTAAGGACATTTTGAATTTCTTGCATTTCTCCCCAAGTTTCTCTTGTATTAGTTAAACCAACCAAATAATCTACAGAAGTGTGGAAGACTTCTGCCATTTTGGTAACAATTTCTAACCTAGGAATTCTCTCACTACTTAAATAACGAGAAATAGTAACATTGGTGGTTCCAATTCTATTTGCGAGTTCAATTTGTGACATGTTATATTCTTCCATTAAAGCTTCTAATCTTTTTATAAATACTTCTTGCATGGTTACCTCCTTTTATTTTACAATTTACCGTTATTATAATAGGAAAGAAAAGCGAAAATAGAAAATTTTACCAAAATGATAAAAAAAGATATAAAGATGTGGAAATTTGTGTAAATAAAGAGCATCCGTAAAAAAATAGCAAAATAAGAAAAAATGTGATATAATAACATAAATCTAAAAAATCAAGAAGGGAATGAAATAGAATGATAAAATTACCAGAATTATTAGCACCAGCAGGTTCCTTTGAAAAAGCAAAAATTGCTTTCCTATATGGTGCAGATGCCGTATATGCAGGAACATCTAGTCTTTCTTTACGTACAAGAGCAGAAATGGAAGATAATGATTTAGTAAAAACAATACAATATGCACATAGCATAGGGAAGAAAGTATATACTGCCATTAATATTTATGCTTGGGATGAAAGTTATGAGGAGATAAAAAAACAGGCTAATATCTTAAATGAGCTAAAAGTGGATGGTATTATTGTAGCAGATGGAGGAATAGTAGAAATATTAAAAAAATATGCACCAGATGTACCAATTCATATTAGTACACAGGCGAATACAGTAAGTTATCATTCTGCAAACTTTTGGTATCATAATGGAGCAAAAAGAGTTATTTTAGGAAGAGAAATGAATAAAAAACAAATAGCAGAATTAATGGAGAAAAAGCCTCAAGATTTAGAAGTAGAAATATTTGTACATGGAGCTATTTGTTTTGGCTATTCAGGAAGATGTTTTTTAAGTGACTTTTTAGCAAGAAGAAGTGCAAATTTAGGAGATTGTGCACAAAGCTGTAGATGGGCATATAACGTTTATGTAGAAGAAGTAAATAAACCAGGTAATTTAATGCCTGTGGAACATGATGAAAAAGGAACATATATTTTTTCTTCAAAAGATTTGTGCTTAATTCAAGAAATACCAGAAATTGTACAAATGGGAATAGATAGTTTAAAAATAGAAGGTAGATTAAAAACAGAATATTATCTAGCATCTGTAGTAAATGCTTATCGTAATGCATTAGATGATTATAAAAAAGCACCAGAATTATATGATGCAAGTAAATATAGAAAAGAATTAGAAAAAACAAAAACAAGAGGATTAACTACATTCTATTTTAATGATAGGAACAATAAAGATTTCCAAGAATATGAGGGGAAACAATATAATGCAGATTATGAATTTGGAGCAAAAGTAATAGAACCTAAACAAAAGGGAAAGATAATAGTAGAGATTAAAAATAAATTAAAAGTGGGAGATATTTTAGAAATAATTATTCCACATTGTATAGAACCAGTAAGTTTTACAATAGAAAAACTTTGGGATGTTGAGACACGGAGAAGAGATAGAACAAATTAATCCAGGAAAAGCAGAACAAAAAGTAGGAATGCAGTTACCAGTAAAAGTAGAAAAGGGATGGATCATTCGAAGAAAAAAATAAAATTGCAATGCAATAAAGGGACGTTCCTTAAATTGCAGACATTTAAATAATTATGAAGAGATTCCACAAACTTGGAAGTAGTGGAACAATAGAACCTACAACAAAGCCAATAATAGCAAAAAAAGTAGGTATACGATAATGTTTTAGGAAATATTGAATTCCTATCATAAAAATGAAAGAACCTAAAAGTATTCCTATTACCATTGGTAGTAAAATAGAAAACTGCAAATAAGCAATTGCTTGTAGATAGATGGTATAAATTCCAAGACACATTAAGATAGCAGTACTACTTACACCAGGTATTACAATTCCAGCAGACATAAGGAAACCGCAGAAAAATAAAAAAGTGAAAGAAGGAGCAGTAGTTGTACCACCATTAGAAGAGAAGTAATTTTCAAATTGCAGTAAAGTGAAGGTAAGCAAAAAGGTAAAGATGGTGTATAATAAATAATGTAGGCGAAAATCTTTTTTAGAACAAGTTGTTCTAAAAAGAGAAGGTAGGCTCCATAAAATAAGACAAAGGAAAATGCATTTCATAGGTGTTTCAAAATTAGAAAAAAGAAAAGATAGAACATTTCCCAATAAAAATATTCCTAAAAAACCTCCTATAGCTAATGGAAATAAGAAAAGGAGGTTTTTTTTAATATCTTTAAAGAAATGCAAAATACTATTTAATAATTTTTCGTAAATACCAAAAATAACACATAAAACACCACTACTAATACCTGGCAGAATAGCACCTGCTCCTAATATTATACCAAAAAGAATATTTTTAAAAAATAGCATAAAAATCTCTCCTTTTTTAAATATATGATTCTAAAAAAGAAATATACATTCACAGAAATAAAATGGAAAAAACTATAAAATCTGGAAAATATAGTAAAAGGTATTGTAGGATTGGATTTAGTGTGTTACAATGAGCCTTATAAAATAAAAGGGAGAAGGGAAATGCAACAAATATGGTAATAGAAGAATTAACTTTAGAGGAAAAAATAGGGCAATTATTTATGATAGAATTAGAAGAAGGAGCCATTACAAAGGAAACAATAGAAATGATACAAAAATATAAAATAGGTGGATTTATTTTATATGCCAGAAATTATCATAATTATAAAGAAATGTTACAGATAGTAAATCAATTAAAAGAAATTAATCAAGTAAATAAAATTCCTTTATGGATAGCTATTGACCAAGAAGGAGGAAGAGTAAATCGTATGCCTAGAGAGATAGTTCCTCTTAAAAATGCTTTTGATATAGCAAAAACAAAGGATATAGAATTAGTTAGAAAAAGTGGGCAAATTATAGGAAAAATGTTAAGAGAAACAGGTATAAATATGAATTTTGCTCCTGTACTAGATATAAAAAGATTTAAAGATAAACATGCTATTGGGAATCGATGCTATGGAGAAACAGCAGAAGAAGTAGAAACTTATGGGATAGAGGTTATGAAAGAGATTCAAAAACAAGGAATTGTATCTGTGGTAAAACATTTTCCAGGGCATGGTAGAACGAAAAAGGATTCTCATTTTTTTCTGCCTACTGTTAGAACAAAACAAGAAGAATTACAAAAAACAGATATGCATGTTTTTCAATCAGCTATTGAGCAAGGTGCAGATGCTATTATGGCAGGTCATATAAAAATGAAAGATATAGATAAAAAATATCCAGCAACATTATCTAAGAAATTATTATATGAAAAATTACGAATGGAGTGGAATTATGAAGGATTACTAACAACAGACGATATAAAAATGTTTGGCATACGTAAAAGATATTCAATGATAAAAGCGGTACAATACGCTGTTTTAGCAGGAAATAATATGATATTGTTAGGACTTCCTTATAAAAAAATAATAAAACTAATGAAAAAAGTAGATGATAAAGTATCTAATTTAAAAATTCCAATTGGCTATTTAAATAAAAGTATAGCTACTACTTTAGAAATGAAGAAAAAGTATCAGTTAGTAGATGAAAAAAGTAATGGAATGAATGTAGAGCAAATAAATCAAGAAATACAGCAACTTAACCAAAAAGTGATAAGTAGCCAGGAATAAGCAAAAAATGCTTATTCCTTCATTTCTTTTGCTAATTTTCCGAATAGCTTTTGTCTCAATTCTAGACACATAGGAACGAGAAATTCCCATCATCATAGCAATTTGGTTTTGAGTTTTAGGTTTTTTGCCATCTAGTCCAAAGCGAAGTTCTATAATTGTTTTTTCTCTGTCTTTTAATACTTTTTTTATTTTTTCATATAATTTTTTCATTTTAATTTTTAAATCTACTTCATCTTCAATATTTTTTTCATTGTTTTCTAATACATCTTGTAATGTAATTGTATTATCATCTTTATCTTTGCCAATAGGATCCTCTAAAGATACTTCTGCATTTAGCTTTTTGGTACTTCGCAAGTGCATTAATACTTCATTATCAATACAACGAGAAACATAGGTGGAAAGTTTTACATTTTTACTAGGTTCAAAAGTATTAATGCCTTTAATTAATCCAATAGTTCCAATAGAAATCAAGTCATCTTGATCTACATTGCTAGAAGTATATTTCTTGCAAACATGAGCTACTAATCTTAAGTTCCTTTCTATTAAAATATTTCGAGCTTCTTCATCGCCATCTTTTAATCTAGTTAAATAAATTTTTTCTTCTTCTAAACTTAATGGTTCAGGAAATAATTGATTGTTAGAGATATATCCAACTAAAAAAACAGCAGATTGTAAAAAAGATAAAAAACCAGTAAGGGAAAGAGCAAGCATACCTTAAGTACCTCCATTTTTTCACTATACCTCATTATATGAAAGAGAAAAGGAAAAGTGCCTGACCTCTAAAGAAAAAGAAAAGAAGAAAAAAATTACTAAATTCCTTGCTATTTTTCCCAGAGTATTGTATTATAGTATAAGTAAGATTTGTCTAAAATAGGAAGATACCAATAGAAAGGGGCAAACATAAATGAAAAAACTAGTAGCAAGTGGGATGATAGTTATAGCAATTTTAATAAGCATTTTATGTACAACTACAGTATATGCAACTAATACAACAAATACAACAGGAGAAGGTACAGTTAGTCAATTAGTAGAAATGAAAGATAAAGAAGAAAAAACATTGCAAGATTACCAAGAAGCCTATGGATCAGATGCTTATGGGCTAACAGCGTATATTTTAAATAAAGTACAAGTCTATAGTATTCCTTTTTGTTTTGTAGGAATTGCCATTAGTGCTATTTACCAATACGTATTGGGTATTAGAAAATTGGATACTAGAGATAGAGGTTTTGCTATCATGATATCTATTATTACTATTTTTATCATTGCACAAGTATTACCATTAATATTTGCAATTGTTGTAAAAGGTTGGAGGGGTTAAACAAATGAAAGTTTTATTTGCAGTAAGTAATGAAAATATTTCTAATTCTATTGTAAAGAAATATCAGCAAATGTATAAAGAAATTATTTCGTATAAAAATGTTTATTACTTTAATGCAATATTAAAAGAATTACAAAAGGATAAAACATATGATAGGATTGTTATCAGTGAAGATTTAGAGCCATTTGCGAATAATAATTATGAAACGATTGATAATTTTATTTTTGAAAAGTTAGATAGCATTTCTGATGAAGCATCTAATAGTTCAGGAGAAGATATTCCAATCATTTTAATTGCAACAGATAGAAGAACAAAATCAGAAAGTTTGTTAATTAAATTATTCGGAATAGGAGTTTATAGTACTTTAATTGGGCAAGATAGGAGTATAGAGCAAGTTTGTAATTTAATTTATAAACCGAGAACAAAAAAAGAGGCAAAAGTATATTATCAAATAGATTCTAATCAAGTAGAGTATAAGCCAGAGGAAGAAGTAAGTGAAGTTGAAATTCAAAATATTTTAGCACATTATAAAAGATTGGGAAGAAACGAAGAAAAATATATAGAGAGTTTTGATAGTATTGCTTCTCAATATACAGATGAACAATTAAGAATTATTATAGGATTTCTACCATTAAATGTAAAAGCTGTTTTAGAAGCCAATAGCCCTAAATACCAACAAGTAATGACTTTTTCTGGTGTAAAACCTAGAAAAGGAACAACAAAAAGAATTGAAGATATGGAAAAAACTAAATCAAAAGGAAGAAGAAAAGGTGGAGAGATAAAGCTTCCAGATGATGGTGGAATTAAAGTAGAATCTATTGTGGATAAAGCAGTTACTAAAAAAATGACAAAGCCAGTTGTTATCCCAACAGGAGTATCCACAAAAAATGTAAAAAAAGTGGATAACTCGCAAACTGTTATACCACAGACAAAACAAGTAGCAAAACCAATAGTGGAAAATGTAGTACCAGAGATAGAAGAAAATAATACAGTAGTGCCAGAAGCAGTAGTGCAGGAAGAAGAACAAGCAGTAATTGTTCCTCAAAAAAGAGGTAGAGGAAGACCTAGAAAAGTACAACCAGAACAAGAAATTGTAGAAGAACCAGTAGTAAAGAAGAAAAGAGGAAGACCTAGAAAAATACAGACAGAAGAAAACGAACAAACTACAATATTGCCAGGGATAGAAAAGCAAGAGAAAAAAAATGATGTAATGTTACCAGGTTGGGAAGAACAAGAAGAAACAGTATTACCAGGAATGGAAGAAACAGAAGAAAATTCTATCCTTCCAGGATTCGAGGATTACGAAGAAGAAGAGCAACAGCCTGTAACGCAAAAAGTAGAACAACAAACTACTACTTTACCAGGATTTGATGAGGAAGAGGAAGAAGAACCATATACAAATTCTTATGAGGAAAATACTTATTCTCCGCATACAGAAATGACAAATAGTCAATATCAAGCAAACACAAATATAGAAAACTTGTTAACACAAGAAAAGAAAATTGTAAGTTTTGTGGGAACATCTAAAAACGGAACCTCTTTTTTAGTGAATAACATGGCACAAATGTTATCAGAACAAGGAATTAGAACAGCTATCTTGGATTTAACACAAAATAGAAATGCTTATTATATTTATACAAAAAATGAAGAAGATTTAAGAACAGTAGCTTTTGAATGTATGTCAAGATTAGTCCAAGGAGAGGCAAAAGGAATAAAAGTAAATACCAATTTAGATGTATATACTTCTCTTCCAGGAGAAGATGCAGGGGTAGAAAACGAACAAGCTATTCTAACTACTTTATTAAAATATTATGATTTAATTTTATTAGATTGTGATTTTGCATCACCATATGGTTATTTAGCAAACAGTCAAGAAATTTATTTAGTACAAAGTATGGATGTGTTAACTATTCAGCCATTAACAGCGTATCTAAGAGATTTGAAGGCAAAAGGAGTTTTAGCACAAGAAAAATTGAGAATTGTAGTAAATAAATATACAAAGGTAAGAGGCGTTACAGAAAGAACTATTATAGGAGGAATGGCGTATTATAATGATCCTGCTATGTCTTATATGACAGAGTTATTCAATAGGGAAAATGTAAAATACTGCATCATTCCATTTGAAACACAAACTTATGCTAAATATTTAGAAGCATTAGTAAATTGTGAAATTTCTTTAAAAGGATATTCTAAGGATGCTTTAAATTATTTAAGAAAATTAGCTAATATGGTATATCCTTTAATAAGTAATCAAATGCCAAATCGTAAACAAAAAAAGGATAAACCATTGTTTAATCAATATGAAAAAAATAGTAATTATAAACCACAATTTTCTAATCAGATGAAGGATACATTAAATAGAATGAAGAAATATGAATAAAAACCAAACGGAGGTGTAGACTTTGATTATAGCAATTATTATACTATTAGTTGTGATTATTGTATTCTTAATGCTATATAATATGTCTATTCATAAAAAAATAGATACTTTTAATAATATTAATCAAAAGATTACAAGTTTAAATGTATTGCAAGATTTTATGGATACCATTAGTGAAGAAAAATCGGCGGATAGTAAAATACAGAAAATTAACGAGATACTTATTGAAAAATATGATATTAAATATTCTACTATTGTAGTATATAATGGAGCAGAATATATTATAAAAGCTACCAATGTAGATGAAAAGCATTGGGATACGCTAAAAAGTTTGCATCAAGAACCAATTTTTCAAGATAGTATACAAACAGCTACACCCAAATATATTACAGTAGAAAAAGAAGGGGAGAGACTTCCATATCAAAAAATGGAATTTGGACGAGCAAAATCAGCGATGTTTTTTCCTTTATATATAGATAATGTTTATATAGGTTATTGGATTATTGAGAGTGGAAAACCACATGATTTTGATGGAATAGATACTACCATTTTGGAAGTAGTAAGAAATAATATAGTATCTGTATTAAAAACATTAGATAATCAACAAGTAATAGAAAACATTGTAAGAGATGATTTATTTACAGGATTAAAATCAGAAGAATATTTATATGGAGAAGGAAAAAGAAAAATAGATAAATATACCACTTCAGCAATATGTATGTTTACTATTATGAATATAGTAGATATTAATGAACAATATGGGAGACATACAGGAAATGAAGTTATTATAAAAATAAGTGAATTGGTAAAACAAAATATTGCTTCAGAATATGTATTTATTCGTTATATGGGGCCAAAATTTGTAATTGTATTTTCTGGAATAGAAATAGCAGATGTTACAGATTTTATGAATCAACTAAAACAAAAAATTGAAAATATAGAGGTGGAGCAAGCAGAAGAAGATTTATATGAAGATGAAGAGGCACAGACTGTAAAACCAAAAATAAATGCAGTAATGACTACGTACTATAAAGGAACAGCAATGGAAGGGGTTACTAAAAAATTAGAAGAATATTTAGATAATGCAGACAAAAAAGAAAGTGCTGTAAATTGTATTTAAATAAAATTTAATTGCTAGGGAAAGGAAAGTGAAAAGATGGATAAGGATAAAACAATGTTTTTTAATGCACCAAAAGAAGAGAATAAAAGAACAAAGGAAATTTTAAAAGAAGTATATGCAGCATTAAAAGAAAAAGGATATAATCCTATTAATCAGATAGTGGGATATATATTATCAGGAGATCCAACTTATATTACTAGTCACCATAATGCCAGAAATTTAATTAGACAAATAGAAAGAGATGAATTACTAGAAAAGATGGTAAAGGAGTATATTGAATTAGAGGACGAATAGAATGAGAAAGTTAGGAATTGATTATGGAGAAGCAAGAGTGGGAATTGCCATAACAGATGCACTTAATATTACAGTGCAGGGATTAGAAACGATTGAAATAACGCGGAAATGATAAAATACTATTAAAACGTTTGGCTGAATTAACAAAAGAGTATGAAATAGATACTTTTGTGATAGGGATGCCGATTAATATGAATGGTACAAAAACGCAAAGAGCTGAGATCACAGAAAAATTTATTCATAAATTGCATTGTCAGTTCCCCAAAATAAAAGTAGAAGAAATAGATGAAAGGTTAACAACAGTAGCAGCACATAAAACCATGAATTTTTTAGGAATCCATAAACAAGAAAAGAAAAAAGTAGTAGATACCATTTCTGCTGTATATATCTTGGAAACTTATATGAATAAAATAAAAAATCAAAATTAAGTATTGCATGCAACAAAAAAATAGTATATGATATAAAAAATGACAAATACTAAAAAAGAACAAAGATATTATATATTGTAAAACAATATTATAATATAGAAATAGGAAAGGAGAATAAAAAATGAGCGAAAATGAAAATAACAATGTAAATAATGAAGAAAATGAGGAACTAGATAACATTATTATATTAAATGATGAAAATGGAGAAGAAATATCTTTTGAATTTTTAGATTTAATTGAATTAGATGGAGAAGAATATGTAGTTCTATTACCAACAGAAGAATCAGAAGATGAAGACGAAGCAGGAGAAGTAGTTATCCTAAAAGTGGAAGATTCTGAATCTGGAAATGAAGATGAAGAATCTTATGTGAGTGTAGAAGATGAAGATGTGTTAAATCAAGTATTTGAAATTTTTAAAGAAAAATTTAAAGATGAATTTAACTTTATTGATGAGTAAAATAGAACAAAAGGGATAATATATATTATCCCTTTTATTAAAAAGAAAGAGGGAGTACCAATGAAAGAATTAAGCAGTTGGTTAATTACATTTTTTATTATTGCATTTTGGCTTTTTAGAGTAATAGTAGCAGTAACAGGTTCTATGGGAACAGATTTTATAGTGCAGCCAATGAATCTTACAACAGAAATTATATTGTCTTTTATTGTTATTATACTAGTTCCATTTATTTTTAAAAGAAAAATTATAGCAGGACTTATTTATTTAGTTGCTTATGGCTATTATTTTGGAACAGATTTATTTGCTAAATTTATGATGATAATGGATGGACAGTCTTTAGGACCAGTAGAATATATGGCTTTAATAGTAAATATAGTGGGAATTATTTTGCCACTTGCTTGTGTATTTGATATTTTATTAGACAAATATAGAATGAAAAATCCGGTAAATAAGCAGACAGATTGGTTTTATAAAGATGAGGCTTATGATAGAAAATTAGATGAAAGAGCAGATAAAAATCAGTATAAAACATTATAAAAAGATAGATGGTTGAAAAATAATTGATAGATAGAACTTCCATAAGTATGGAACACAATTATTTTTCGACTATATTTTTTTAAGGAAGTACTATATTATTAGATAAATTAAAAAATGTAATTATAAGGTAGGAAGTGATAATAATGGACAATCGACAAAATTCGGTAAATATCAACTGGTATCCAGGTCATATGGCAAAGACAAAGAAACAAATAGTACAAGACATAGTATTAGTAGATGTCATATTAGAAATAGTAGATGCAAGAATTCCTATAGCAAGTAGTAATCCAGAGTGGGAAGAAGTATTAAAAAATAAAAACAGAATAGTAGTTTTAAATAAAGCAGATTTAGCAGAAGAAAAAGAAAACCAAAGATGGATATCTTATTTTGCTACAAAAGGAATAATAGCAGTCTGTACGGATGCCAATAGTGGAAAAGGAATACCAGAATTAATAAAAAAAGTAGAAAAAATAGCTAATGAAAAACAGAAACAATTAGGAGAAAAAGGAAGAATTGGAAAACCGATACGTGTAATGATTTTAGGAATTCCAAATGTAGGAAAATCCTCTTTAATTAATCGTATAACAAAAAAAGCATCTACAGTTGTAGGAAATAAACCAGGAGTGACAAGACAAAAGCAATGGGTACGTTTAAGTAATAGCTCTATTGAGTTATTGGATACCCCAGGTATGCTATGGCCGAAACTACAAACACGAGAAATAGCTATACATTTAGCCTTTACAGGAACTATAAAAGATGATATTATACCAATGATAGAAATAGCCTATGATTTAACAAAATTTTTATTACAATATAAAAAGCAAGCATTTGCAGAAAGGTATCATATAGAAGAAAAAGAAATAAATACGATTTTAGCTAATAATCAACAAGAAGAAAATGAGAACATATTAGAAATAATGCAGTTAGTTGGAAGAAAAAGAGGTGCTATATTTTCTGGGGGAAGAATTGACGAAGAAAAAACAGCTAGAATTTTAATAGATGACTTTAGAAACGGAAAAATAGGAAGAATAACAATAGAAAAAGTAAAATAAAAAAGCAATCGTACATAAGGAGAAAGGATACAATAAAAATGGAAGAAAAACCTGAATTAATAGAAAGAAAAAAGAAATTAGAAGAAATAAGGCAAATGTCTCCATTAACATGGGCATATATAGGAGATAGCATTTATGAGTTATATATTAGAATGTGCTTGGTGCAAAATACAAAATTAAAACCTCATTACTTACATATTAAGACAATAAAATATGTAAAGGCAGTGGCACAGGCACAAATATTAAAAAGCATAGAAGAAAGTTTAACACAAGAGGAAAAAGAAATAGTACGTAGAGGAAGAAATGCAGAAAATCATCATTTACCTAAAAATGTAAGTAGTACAGAATATAGATATGCTACGGCATTAGAAGCGTTAATTGGTTATTTATATTTAACAAAACAAGATAATCGACTAAAAGAAATATTAAAATTATGCACAGAAAATGCTAAATAGGGAAAACACTAGTTGACACGAGGGCAAAAAGATGGTATGATAGTAAAGTATTCAAAAAGGCCCCTTGGTCAAGCGGTTAAGACGCAGCCCTCTCAAGGCTGAATCATGGGTTCGATTCCCGTAGGGGTCACCAAAATAGAAGAAGTTATGTAATTACTATAAATAATTATATAACTTTTTTAGTTTGCAAAAAAAACTTGAAAAATACATATGAATATGGTATAAATAAAATCCTAAATTTGACAGTTGTAAAAGAGTAAAAGACTGATAACCTTTGATATTAAAAGGTTTCAGTCTTTAATAGATTGATAAAAAAGTGCGTACCATGGATTAATTTTTTAAGTTTTTTAAAA
>CALXAQ010000039.1 GCA_944386335.1 uncultured Clostridia bacterium
CCTAACGTACTATTAAAAAGGCTGTAAGACTCCCTATATTGCCAAACCGCAGCCTATGAAGCATAACTGGTCTAGGGAATAGTCGATCCGCTCCAATATATCTTAAATCAAATCTCTCTGGCATTTGAAAATCTAGTTGAATAGTTCCACATTGCCAATCACGTCCTAGACAGTCTTTAATATGGAAATCAATTTTTGGTCCATAGAAAGCTCCATCTCCTTCATTTAATTCGTATGGCATATGTTCGTCCTCTAATGCTTTCTTCAAAGCATTTTCTGCCATCTCCCAATCCTCATCAGAACCCATGGAATCTTCTGGTCTAGTAGATAGTTCTATTGTATAGGAAAATCCAAACATACTATATACCTTATTAATTAAATGCATTAAATTTACAATTTCACTTTCTATTTGTTCTGGCAAACAAAAGATATGTGCATCATCTTGTGTAAAGCAACGAACTCTAAATAAACCATTTAATTCCCCAGATTTTTCATGCCTATGCACTAATCCTAATTCTCCTGCACGAATTGGCAAATCTTTGTAAGAATGCATTTTATTTTTATATACTAGCATACCTCCTGGACAGTTCATTGGTTTGATTCCATAATCTACTTTATCAATTTTAGTTGTATACATATTATCTTTATAATGATCCCAATGTCCAGAACGGTGCCATAATTCTTCATTTAATATAACTGGAGTTTTTATTTCTACATAACCATTTTCGTTATGAATTTTTCTCCAAAAATCTTCTAGTATATTCCTTAGCACCATACCTTTTGGTAAAAAGAATGGAAATCCTGGTCCTTCTGGTGCTATCATAAATAATTCTAGCTCTTTACCTAATTTTTTATGATCCCTTTTTTTAGCTTCTTCTAGCATATTCAAATATTCTTCTAATTGAGATGCTTTTGGATAGGAAATTCCATAAATTCTTTGTAGCATTTTGTTATGTTCGTCACCTCTCCAATAAGCTCCTGAAGAAGATAGAAGTTTAATTGCTTTTACTTTTCCTGTACTGCTTAAATGTGGTCCTGCACATAAATCTACAAATTCTCCTTGCTCATAGAAAGATATTTCCTCTCCTTCTGGCAATTCTTCGATCAATTCTACTTTGTAATCTTCTTTTCTTTCTCTCATCAGTGCAATGGCTTTTTCTCTAGAAAGTGTAAATTTTTTAATTAGTAAATCTTCTTTGATAATTTTTTTCATTTCTGTTTCAATTGCTTCTAACATTTCTGGCGTAAATGGTTCTTCTGAATCGAAATCATAATAAAATCCATTATCAATAGCTGGACCTATTGTTAATTTTATTTCTGGATATAATCTTTTTATTGCTTGTGCCATAATATGAGATGTAGTATGCCAATATGCCTTTTTCCCTTCTAAACTATTTTCAAAAGTTGCAATCTCTAATTTACTATCCTTTTTTAGTTCATAACGAAGATCTTCTACTTCTCCATTTACAATGCCACAACAAGCACTTCTTGCTAATCCTTCACTAATTTGTTTTGCTATTTCTAAAATAGAAGATCCCTCCTTTACTTCTAATTCAGAACCATCTTTTAATTCTACTTTCATTTTTAATTCCCCCTCTTCTATCTAAAATGTACCATAAAAAGAAAAGTACTCCTATAAATCTTCTCAATTTATAGGAGTGCTTTATATAACACGGTTCCATCCTTATTTTTTACTTAATTTTACTTTTAACGCAAGCAATACGTCTAGTTTTACTAGCAACAATGAGGTAGTTTTTCAAATATGTTTATTTAGATTGACTTTCAGCCTGTAATCAATCCTCTCTGTTAACAACCTTTATTTTACTTTGTCTCATTTATGTCTTTTTATTTCTATTTTCTATTATACTATGTTTTTTCATTTTGTCAACTATTTTTATTTTGCTATTACTACCCTTCACCTTCTCCTATGTTAAAAGTTTCATTCATAGAGTTCATTGCTATTATCTGCATTTTTTCATTCCATACTACCATAGTTCTTTGTGTAATAGCTGCTAATAATTGTTGTAATTGCTCTGTTGTATAATCATTTAATATAGCACAATTTGTATTATCTAACAAAATCATATCTTCTACTTCGTTTACAAAATTTTGTTGTTCTTGATAACTAATTGTCCAATTTTCCCCTTCTTGGCTCATACTAAATTCTGTTGTCGTGTTTACATTATTTTGACTAACTGTACCTATAGTTGTTGTATTCAATGTATAAATAGCTGTGTCGTCCATATTCATTTCATATTGTATAAAAGTTTGAGTTTCCGTTACCTGAAATGTCATTATGATCTCTATTTTTGAAAATTCTGTTTCTGCTGCTAAATTTTCTATTTTTAAATTTAATATTGTATTTCCTGTTTGTTCTTTTTGACAATCCAATGTTAGTTTTACTTTATTTTCTAAGATAAGTTCTGTTAGAATAGTTTCTCCTTGATAAGTATACACTACTACACTTAGCCCACTCTGTGCAAATTCTTCATCATTGTTGATTTGCTCTATTTCATTCTCTATAAGCGTAGTAAATTGATTCACCTCTGTAAATTGTTCATCTAATCCTAATAATTTCGCTTTTGTAGTTAGCCAATTTAATGTAATACTATCTTCCTTTAAAGCTTGCAATATTTGTATGATTACATTTTTAACATCCTGTCCTGTTAAGTCTAAGCGATAAGCAGTTGTTACATAATCTACTCCATTTTTTTGAATGGTCATATCTTGTAATTTCGTATATAAATCACTAGTAATATTATTTTTTAATACTTCCCCATAAGTATCTTGTATATGTGTTTTTTCTTCTTCTGTTATACTAAATAATTCTTCTACACTAATACTATTTTCTCCTATACTATCTGGTATAGCTTCTGTTGCCTGTATTCCTAACTTTTGTGCTAACACTTTTAAATTTTCATTTTTTATCCCTACATAGGCATTTACAATTTCATCTGACTTTAAAGCTGCTATTTGATTACTATTAGCATATTCTACTTCGAAAATAGAAGTTTCTGCTAATTGCATATCTAGTTTTCTATAGCTTGCTTCTTGTACTGGGTCGTTTTTCCCTGTCACTATTATTTTTACTTGTTTAAAAGCATCTGCTAGCGCTTGCATCTCCTGTGTTTCTTCTGCTAGTGTATACTCAAATGTAAGTTCTCCATTTACTTCATAAGCTTGATTTTGTTTCATAGTCATAATATCTTGCAGTTGTGTACTTTGTGGTACAGAAATACTTTCTAAACCTTTTGCGATATATTGATAAAACAATGTTTCATTTGACTTAAACAAATCTGTATAAAAATAGACAAATACACCTCCTACAGCTAAGATAAGAACTAGTAGAACAATAATGACTGCGATAATAATTGCTTTTTTCTTCCCATAATACATACTTTTTTCCTCCTTTGATTATTATTTTCTTTGTCTTACTACCTCGTAAATAACAATTCCTGCCGAAACAGAAGCATTTAGTGAAGTTACTTTTCCTTTCATTGGTATTTTTACTAAGAAATCACAAGCATCTTTTACTATTTTGCTTATTCCAAATCCTTCACTTCCTATAACAATTGCCATAGGTCCTTTTAGGTCTTGCTTATCATAATCTACATTAGCACTCATATCTGTTCCACAAATCCAAAGTCCCTGGTCTTTTAACTTTTGTATTGTCTGAGCTAAGTTGTTTACTCTTGCAATTTTTATATATTCTACTGCTCCTGCTGACACCTTACTTACTGTACTATTTACCAAGGCACTTCTTCTTTTCGGTAAGATAATACCTTGTACCCCTGCTGTCTCCGCAGTTCTAATAATAGAACCTAAATTATGCACATCTTCTATTCCATCTAATATTACTATAAAAGGGTCTTCTTGTCTAGTCTTTGCTTCTTCTAAAATATCCTCTATTTCCACATAATTAAATGGTGGTACAATAGCAATTACTCCTTGATAATTTTGTGTTTGTGCTATTTTTTGCATTTTGTTTTTATCTAATTCTGTTAGTACAATTTTTCTTTCTTTTGCCTTTGCTATAATTTTATAAATAGAACCATGTCTTTCCCCTGCTTGAATATAAATTTTATTAATATCTCTACCTGATTCTAATAATTCTAATACACTATTTCTTCCTTCTATTTGGTCATCAAAGTGTTTTTCTTCCAAACTCTCTTTTTTATTTTTTTCCATTCCTATCTCCTTTGAGTTTCGTATATCTATTCTATTTCATCTAAATTGCCTTTTAATGGTATTACATTCCAACCTTCTAACTCATCTTTATAAGGCGGATAAATATCATTTAAAAGATATATCTTTTTATTATAGTGTAATGCCATTGCTATTTCTGCAAATGTATTTGGACCTATATAATTTTCTATTCCATTTTTTGTATCATTAGCTACTAGAACAATATTGGTATTTTGATTGGCTATTTCATTAAAATGTAACTGGGAACTATCTATTTTACTCATTTCCACTTTAAAGTCTTTTGGCGTAACAACTTCATACCCCTTATCTCTTAAATAATCTGCATATTTAAACAAATTTTCTTTATTTTTCATACTTCCACATATCACTATTCTTTTCATCATTTTCTCCTCTTCTATTTTTTACTTTCCCTATTCTTCGTCAAGTTTTAAAACGCTAAGAAATGCCTCTTGTGGAATTTCCACATTTCCTATCTGTCTCATTTTCTTCTTTCCTTTTTTCTGCTTTTCTAGTAGTTTTTTCTTTCTGGTAATATCACCTCCATAACATTTAGCAAGTACATCTTTTCTCATGGCAGAAATGGTTTCTCTTGCTATAATTTTGCCGCCAACTACTGCTTGCAATGGAATGCTAAATAATTGTCTAGGAATGACTTCTTTTAATTTTTCTACCATTTTCTTGCCGCGTGTATAGGCAGAATCTTTA